>CAYGUN010000165.1:0-6594 GCA_964353025.1 uncultured Bacteriovoracaceae bacterium | reverse complement strand
CTCTGGAATTGATGGCGAAGGCTTAAAAGCCATAAGCAAGGCCCTGGCCAGCTGTCATAAGCTGGGACCTGAAATCGCAATTGTTGGTGGTGGAGGAAATATCCACCGAGGTGTTGCTGGAGCTGTTGGTGGACTTGATAGGGCCACCTCTGACTATATGGGTATGATGGCCACAGTGATGAACTCACTTGCTTTGCAAGCTGCCATTGAACAGTCAGGGGTTTCAACTCGAGTTATGTCGGCCATTGATATGCAAGAAGTAGCAGAGCCTTATATTAGAAGAAGGGCAATACGCCACCTTGAAAAAGGACGAGTAGTTATTTTTGCAGCGGGTACAGGTAATCCTTATTTTACCACTGATACCACAGCAGCACTTAGGGCCAATGAAATCCATGCTGATGTCATTATGAAGGCCACAAAAGTTGATGGTATTTATGATAAAGATCCAATGAAGCATAAAGATGCGATTAAATTTGATAAATTATCCTATATAGATGTTTTAAATAAAGGTATTACAGTAATGGATTCAACGGCTATTACTCTATGTATGGATAATGATATGGATATTATTGTTCTTAACATGTTTACTGATGGAGTTGTAAAAATGGCCATTGAAGGTAAGCGCGTTGGGACCTTAGTCACAAAAAGCTAATTAAGGGGTTTAGATATGATTAACGAAATAAAAAAGACGATGGATACTGAAAGTGTAAAAGCTTTTAAAAATCTTCAAAATCAAATTTCAAAAGTGAGAACGGGAAGAGCTTCTGCTAATGTTTTGGATGGAATTGTGGTCGATTATTATGGAAGTCCAACTCCTATTGTCCAAGTTGGTCAAGTGAGCACTCCAGAAGCCAGGCTGCTTCAAATTCAACCATTTGATAAGTCACTGATTGGAGCAATAGAAAAGGCCATTCTCGGAGCCAATATCGGCCTAACTCCCTCTAATGATGGAAATTTAATAAGAATTCCCTTCCCCGCTTTAACCGAAGATAAAAGAAAAGACTTAGTTAAAGATGTTAAAAAATTAGGTGAAGAAACAAAAATTGTTATTCGAAATACTCGTAGAGAGCAAAACGATATTGTAAAAAAATCAGAGAAAGATAAAAATATTACAGAAGATGAGTCAAAGAAATTTCAAAAAGAAATTCAAGATATAACAGATGAACAAATCAAAAAAGTAGATGAAATCATCAATGCTAAAGAAAAAGAGCTGTTAACTGTTTAATGGAAGTATCAACTAAAAACGTCGCAATTATTATGGATGGTAATGGCCGTTGGGCCAAGTCCCGCTTGCGACCTCGTTTTTGGGGCCATGTGAGAGGGTCACATGTTGTTTCTGAAATTGTTGAAGAAGCAAGTGATCTTGGAATTGAATCTTTAACCTTATACGCATTTTCTACTGAGAATTGGTCCCGCCCTGAAAGTGAAGTCAGAACCTTATTTAGATTATTGGATAAGTTTTTACTTAAAGAAAGAGAACGGATTATAAAGAATAATATTAAGTTTCGAGTGATAGGAAATATTTCAAATCTTCCTCTGAAAACTCAGAATAAAATTATAGAACTTCAAAACACCAGTTCTAATGCAGAGGGTTTGAAACTCTGTTTTGCTTTTGGCTATGGCTCAAGAGATGAGATTATCCAATCAGTTAATAGATTCATTACAAAAAATCCAGGCCAGGCCATTACGGAAAAAGGCCTAGAATCCGAGCTTTTTACTCCAGATATTACTGATATAGATCTGTTGATTCGAACAAGCGGAGAGCAGCGTATATCTAACTTTTTACTATGGCAATTGGCCTATACTGAACTTGTATTCACAAAAACTCTCTGGCCGGACTTTTCTAGGGCCGAATTTAGAAGTATCATTGAGTCAGTTGGAAAAAGGGAAAGAAGATTTGGTTCTTTGGAATCAAATACGGATTTACTAGCAGCTGAAAAAATGGCTTCAGATAACTTGAAGCACTTTAACTAAAGAATACTTTGCAAAAAAATACACAACTAAGACTTATATCAGCACTTGCTTTAATGGGAATTTTCTCATTGGCCATTTATTTTGGTAGATATTCGATACTAAGTTTTATTCTTATTTTTTCTTGTCTCATCATTGATGAAATTTCCCACAATTTCATAGAAAGAAACAGGCTTTCAAAAACTTATATTTTTACACAATTACTTTTTATTGTTCCTTTTGTGTATTTTCATTTTATTAACCCTGATATGCTATCGCTTTTTTTCATAAGACTTTCTTCGCACGTTCTCAATGCATTCCTGGTGATTTATTTATTTAGCCAAAATAAAATCAAGCTTTTTATAAAAGAGCTACTTGATAGTTTTCCTTTTTTTATTGGTATTTTTATTTTAATTCCAGTTATGACTCTAACCACTATTATTTATTTTGATAGGTGGGAGTTGGCCTTATTTTTTCTCATTTTTCTTAACTTTAGTGTTGATGTATTTGCTTGGTTTTTTGGAAGAAAATTTGGCAAGCATAAGTTATGGGAAGAAGTGAGTCCTTCGAAAACAATCGAAGGAACTGTCGGCGGAGTACTCTGCTCTGTCATTATTGCTAGTGGTTTCTGCTTATACTTCTTTGATGCTCTCACTTTTTCAATGGTTCTTTCATTTTTACTCTTAGCTTGTGGCTCACAGCTTGGAGATCTTGTTCAGTCTAAGTTTAAAAGACAATTTTCGATAAAAGACAGCTCAAGCCTTATTCCAGGGCACGGTGGAGTATATGACCGTGTTGATAGCTTATTGTTTGTGGCACCTTTTTACGTATTCTTTCTCATGAGCTTTAGTAGTATTATTAAACTTTAGGTGGTTTTATGATTTTAGAACAAATTGCAATTTTTATTATATTCCTTGGTCCCTTAGTTTTCTTTCATGAACTAGGGCACTTTCTTTTTGCCAGACTTTTTGGTGTCCGAGTTGAAGTTTTCTCACTTGGCTTTGGTCCAAAGATTTTCAAGAAGAAAAAAAATGACACAGAATATGCTATTTCTATTATCCCTCTTGGTGGATATGTGAAAATGTTTGGTGATGATCCTATGAAGAAGGATGAGATACCAGAAGAGGATAGAAAATACTCTTTTACCCACAAGTCAAAATGGGCCAAGTTTTGGATTGTATTTGGTGGACCTCTTGCAAATTTTATTTTGGCTTACTTTATCTATTTTGCACTATTGGTGGGTGGAGAAAAAGTTCCAGAGCCTAAAATAGGTTTGATTCCACAAAATTCGCAATATTATCAAATTGGTTTTAGAACGGCAGATGTTTTAGTGCAAGTTAATCAGAAGGAAGTACTAGGCTTTGATGACTTAAATCTAATTGATTCAGATGTAGATACAGTTATTGTTCAAAGAGGGAATTCAAATATTAAGATCGATGTGGGATACCCCGCTCAAAAATTTGTGAATGATATTATGAGCTTTCCTCATCACTTTAGAGCACCTTTTTATATTAATAAAAAAGGTGAAAAGTTTCTTGTTTCAGCAAATAAAATAAAAGCAAAAGATAATAGCAGCAAAGAAAACAATAAATTTTTCTCTCTTGCTGACGTTGATATCAAGTCTGACTCTATCGAAGAATATATGAGACTGGATTCAAATGTTTTTTATATTTACCCCGTCTTAGATGACAAAATATCATTAGAATTTGAAATTTTAGAAGTAGCTAAAAGCTACAATGAAGAATTGATGAAAAAGGGGTTATTCCCAGTAGATTTAATGATTAATAGTATTGTCATGGATTCACCAGCAGATAAGAGTTTATTGAAAAAAGATGATATTATTTTTAAAATTAATGGTGAAACTCTTTATAGCTTTTCTACTCTTCGGGAAACTGTTCAAAATATTAAAGATGGAGAGTCAGCAACGATTGAATTTTTCAGAGATTCAAAGCTTAAAGAGGTGAAGCTCCAACCTGAAATGAATAAGGTGGGAGATGAAGTGGTAATGACAATTGGTATTTATAGCTCCGTTCAACAAAGTCGACCGCGAATGATAGAAAGCTCACAAAAGCCATTCGGCTCCTCTATTTTAGTTGCCTTTACGAGAACAATAGAAGGAATGGAAAAAACTGTGATGGGGTTTGTGAAGCTTATTACTGCCCAGGCCTCAATGAAAAACATTGGTGGGCCTGTTGCCATTGCTAAAGTGGCAGCTGATTCATTAAGCATAAGCCTTTCGTATTTCTTCAGGTTAATGGCCATTATTTCTATTAACCTAGGAATTATTAACCTCTTCCCTATTCCTGTTCTTGATGGGGGACATATTATGTTTCTCATTCTTGAGGTCGTTAACAGAGGACCATTATCGCAGAGAAAGATGGAAATAGCCCAACAGTTTGGCGTTTCTTTACTTCTGCTTTTGGTTACGGTAGCTCTCTATAACGATTTTTCTCGAATTTTTAGTTAGGGATACCTATTTTGATTTACCTTTTTTTAGATACAACGGTGGGTGTTAGTATTGCTCTTTGGAGCAAAGAGCAATCGATTGTTTTTCGCAAGAGCACATACGAGAAAAAAGGTTCACAAGTGCTACATTCTTTCATCTATGAGGCCCTAGAGTTTGCATCGCTTAAAGTCCAAGACATTGTAGGAATCATTCAAATTGCGGGGCCTGGCTCTTATACTGGAATGAGGCTATCAGCAGGAGTCGCTGATATTTTTAAGTGGCAAAATATTAAGGAATACTCTATCTATCATTTTGAGATTCCAAAACTATTGGGTATTTCAAACGGTTTGTGGATTTCTTCGGCCTTTAAAGGCGAATACTTTGTTTATGAATGGAATCATGACGAGAATTCTTCATGCTTAGTTGCAAAAAATCAAATGGAGAATTATTTAAACAATGAAAATCTTTTTTCACATCATAAACAAGAATGGCCATTTCCCCAAAGTACTCATTTCACAGCTCAAATGGCATTAGATGAAGCAGATAAATTGCTTCCACTAGTTATTGAGCAAAATTTAAAACGACAGACATATTATTTTAGAAAGATAGAAGAAGAATTTACAAGACCAAAGCTTTAACTCGTATCCGTTTAGTGGTACTTTTTTATTATGAGCCGTACTTTTTTACCTAACACTCTTATTTATTTCTTAATGTGCCTATGTGGTTTTTCACTTATCTTTTTTACATTTGAAAGTTTTGTTATTTTATCATCTGCTAGCTTAGGGCTTTTTGTTTTATTCAGAAAAAGAAAGTTTATCTACCGAGATAGAGTTAAAAGAAATGAAAATATGTACGTCTCCCCAGTTAATGCTGTTATTGAAAAAATTAAAGAAAATGTAGAGGTTGATGGTAAAAATTATATTGAGATCACAACTGTCATGGGAGTTTTTAATGAGTGGGGGCTTTATCTTCCAATGAGTGCCCAAGTTGAAAAAGTGCATGAGCAAAAAGGTTCCCGAGTTTTTCGATTTTCTGATGTTCCAGCTAAAGATACTCAGTTAATTAAAAAACGCCATCTTACTATAGAGATTTACTCCAAAGAAAGAAAACAAAGTCTTTTAAGATTTTTTCCCTGCAAAACAGGTTTTAGTCCCATTTTGTGGCCAATTGCAGGCGATAGAGGGCTTCTTTCTTCTTCTTTTGGGTTGTTTCCTATGGGGGGAATTGTGCAAATCTATATCCCCGTAAATTCAAAACTCTATATTGAAGTAGGGGATTTATTGCATGCTGGCGATACGGTCATGGCCAACTTACAATAAGTTATATAGGAATACATATGCAAGATAATAGAAGACTCGCTTACTTTGTGCCGAACCTTTTTACTGCTCTTAATATGGGTTGTGGTTTTACAAGTGTCATCATGGCATTGAAGCTTGATTTTTATAAAGCCTGTATGTTTTTAGTTTTAGGGGCCTTATTTGATCTGGTTGATGGAAGAGTTGCTAGAATGACAGGTACGCAAAGTTCGTTTGGTGAACAATTTGATTCGTTAAGTGACCTGATCTCTTTTGGTTTGGCCCCTGCGGTAATTTTTTATTTAAGATTCTTAAGTCAAACTGGTCGAATTGGAATGGTAGCATCGTTTTTATTTCTTTTATGTGGAGCTTTGAGGCTTGCGAGGTTTAACTCTAATATTGATAAAGTTTCTTCTGAATACTTTCAAGGCTTACCAATTCCAAGTGCTTCCATTGCTATTATAGGGAGTGTTCTTTTATCAATCGAGCTTCCTTACTATTTAAACTATTCCTATCTTACTTATACAGCTCTGGCCTATATTGCTTTTTATTCATTACTTATGATTTCTAATATTCCTTTTCCATCATTTAAAAATTCTCCTTGGGTGAAAAATCATAAGAAGCAATTTTTAATGCTAGCTTTCATGCTACTTGCCTCTTTATTTCTTTACGAAGAACTAATGGTTCTGGTTACAATCACTTGTTATGTATTTTTATCGATATTCTACTTCCTTGCTCATCGAGCAAAGTTCAAGGGAATATTTGATTGGAATAATGATGACGATGATGAAAAAGTGGATGCCAAATCTTCTCTGTCAGACGTGAGCAATCAATTATCAATTGAGGATGCTCAGGACAATACTCATTAATGAATCACTTTAAATTAAAGATTAGCTATAAAGG
>CAYGUN010000164.1:2447-6599 GCA_964353025.1 uncultured Bacteriovoracaceae bacterium | reverse complement strand
TCTTAAAATGGCCTAAACGGTTAACGGCGACTTTAACAATCACAAGCCCTTCTTGTTTTAGTTTCCTACCCAAACTTGGATACTCCTGAGCATAAGAAATATAACGCCTTAAATTTTCAAAATAATTCTCTAACTTTTTGCCAGCGGCTTCCCTCTTTTTCCTAGCAATCTCCATATACTTTGAAGCCAAACTTTTCTTAACTGATGCTTGAGCTGTCTCGATCTCTTGAATCTCTTCTTGAAGCAGATTAAGACTTAATCTCGCCTGTTGATAATAAGTATCCTTTGACTCCCATCCATAAACATTCAGCTTGCTGCTTGTCGCTCCCACGAGAGCAAATACGTGAATACTTAGAACAATAATGAAATAATTAGCATAAGAATGTTCTTTCATAGTGACGTTTTAGACTCACAAGGCCATATTGGCAAGTACCATGAAAAATAAGACCTTCTGCTATTACTATAAAGGGCCTAAACCTTCTAAACTAGAAGACTTTCTGATTGATAAGCTTGAAAACTTCATCTTTTTAAAAGTCTCATCTGTCCTACTTCGCAAACTAGAAATTCTTATTAACTCAAAAAAAAGTCATAACCTCAGTTTAAACATTGCCCCGGAAGATAAAATTGAAATCATCATCCCTCATAAGATTCTTAAAGACTATAAGCTCCCTCTTATCCCAAGTTACGAGCTAAAAAGCGAAGATATCCTGTTCGAAGATAAAGATATTTTGATAATTAACAAACCAGCCGGGTACCCTAGTGCTGAGACACTTGATCCGAGACGCGATCATGTCCATGCCATGACAGAGCGCTATTGTAAAAAAAGTCTCATCCTCCTGCATCGCCTTGATGTCGAAACCTCTGGAGTTCTGCTTTTAGCAAAAAATAAAGTTATTAATAAACCTCTTCAGCAACTTTTTGAAAAAAAGAAGATCAAAAAAACTTACTTAGCTCTGAGTTTAAACAAACCAGCAAAAGACATGTGGGAAGTACAAAACTATCTCCAAAAAGAGAAAACAAAAACTCTTAAAATGGTTGAATCAAGTGAAGGAAAAACTAAGGCCCAAACAAAATTTAAACTGCTTGAAGAAATTAATGGCAAGTTTTTAATTGAAGCCAAACCCCTGACAGGACAAACCCATCAGATTAGAGTGCACCTTGCTCAAAGTGGTTGCCCTATTTATGGGGATAAACTCTATGGAGAGGAAATAAAAGGTGTTCGCTGTATGCTTCATGCCTACTCAATAGAATTTAAACATCCCACAACTTCTGAGTGTATTCTTATCAAGTCTAACACTCCTTCTGACTTTAACTTAAATTAAAGTCAGTACATTTTAGTACATCATAATCAGGTTCGAGCTTATGATTAAGTATGTTGTATTTCATATTAATGATAAATTCTTCCTTTGCCCTCAACCTTAACTTCAATATAAGTGAAGACTTTCCTTATACAATGAAAGCTCGAGTTCTAGAGGCCCAAGTAATGATTGAGCAAGTATTACAAAACCGTGACTTTTGGAAACAACTTGATGAAGTTCAGGACTTTACTTGCCTAGAGAGTCCATATGAAACAACTCAAAAGGCCCGAGAGTTTATTGAAAATATTAATATTGAAATTAACGTTAATAGCTATTGGTATTTTAAGAAAAAAGTTATTGCAAAAACTGTAGCAGGAGTAATTTATCTAAACCGAAAAAATAAATACCGAACATCCATAGCTTGGGCCAATACTTTATTTCATGAGGCCATGCATGCAGCAGGGATTGGTCATTGTGGACTTAATGATATTGCTAGATATCCCTATATAAAAGAATCTATTCCCTATAAACTCGGAAGTATTATTGAAGAAATTATTTCACAGAGCAATTAGTAGAGGGCCTGATAAACAGGCCCTCACAACTAATCAGGAGTCCACAGTGAAAAATCACAATGGTTTATAATAAGGACAGCTTCTCATATTGGCCGCCCCTAAAAGATAGAGGTAATCATCTGCTTGGTTAAATTGATTGGCCTTAATCCAGTACTGAGAATCTTTTAAAACTTCTAAAACTCTTTTAGAACTTTTCAAGTTTTTTGCACTAAAGATGGCCTTTCGATTAGAATCCCTTGTAAACTCTGCTTGTACCGAATCTATTTTCGCACTCCATTTATTAAACCAATATTTGGCAAGATAAAAGTCGTCATACTTCACATCACTCCAACTTGAACTACTGCCAGACGTATCATCAGCAACAAGAGAAAAGCTGGAGTCATATAGCTTATACACATCAATTGAGTTCACATAATCACCAAAGTAAAAGTGACCATCTGCCACAACATCAATAGATGATAAGTAACTTCCAATGGCAGTATTTTCTTTGTAGAACTTTTCATAA
Organism: uncultured Bacteriovoracaceae bacterium; assembly: GCA_964353025.1. Taxonomy (GTDB): domain Bacteria; phylum Bdellovibrionota; class Bacteriovoracia; order Bacteriovoracales; family Bacteriovoracaceae; genus CALFYV01. The sequence goes on along the minus strand of CAYGUN010000164.1, from coordinate 4,224 downwards.
TGACAATTAACTTTAACGTCAGATTTTTCAAAAAGATTATCTTTAGTTAATACTGGCATTTTTTTCAAAACTTTCATGTCACATTCTTTTTCATAAAAGCATTTTTCAATAATCACCCTGCCTCGATCTTGTTGGTCTAGAAGATAATCTTCCATTACTGATGAATAACTAGAATAAACATCGCCTTGTTCAATTAAGTTATTTACCGATTCTTTGGCAAAAGTAAGGGCCTCAATATTTTCATCTAAAGCTCGGGCTTGCTTAGCAGTAAGGTCTAGTGGTCTCAAAGGATATCCAGGATAAACAACGGCACTGTATTTAACTGGAGCAGCGTTGCTTTGGTCTACATTCCTAGCGAAGTCCGCAATTCCTGTTATAATACTTTGAAGATTTTCTCCTTGAACTCCATTAATTATAGATGTGATATCTTTTACTCCATTACCTCCCACTGAAAAAAATTCAATCTTAACAGAAGTCATTTTTTTCATTTGTTGGATAAATCTTTGGTAATCCAGGCTTAGTTCACCTGAAGCGCTCAAAAAAGAAGTACTAAATTTTTGTTTAAAATTTAGAATAAAATCTTTCTTGGAAGTTGAACTTAGCCCTGATATTTTAACTAGAACCATCACTAAGGATTTTTTTTGAACCATATTAATATAATGAGTTCCACAAAGTTCTTTAAACTGCTCATACTCTCCAGCATCAAGTATTTGCTGATACTCTGGCTTAATTTTTGCTTCCATAGTTCCTTCACGTCCATGATCTTGCTGAAAGCTAATCATCAATGCAATATCACTTGAGTTCATTTTAAAATACTTATTATAGTGAGAGCTAAGAGTTGTATTTCCTCCAAAGAGTTCACTGACTTTATAATCAGCTGAAAAATTGCCTTTAATATCTAAGGTTTCAAGAATCTCATTGGATGATGAAACAAATTCTGACTTAAAGCGAGTATTAATACTTGGAGTCCCATCTATATTTTTTGCAACAAAATCTACACAAGTATAAGGCCTTTCTTCATGTACTTCAGCATCATGGCCTGAACCCAAAGTTCGAAACTCATCCATACGAAAAGGTAATTCATATTTATAAGACATTTGGGCAAAACTGCTTCCCATCGAAATTAAAATTGCAGGTATTAGTATTTTCATTTTTTCCCTCTACATTAAGTTTATATAATCTAATTCTTTTGAAGCTCTCTCTTGCGTTTGTTCAATATCTTTTTGACGCCTTAAGAGCCTACGGATTCCATTTAAAAAGTTCGATGATTTTTCCATACTCTTATTGCCTCTGCGAGTTGGTAGTACGTAAAAATCATCATCCCGAGGATCCACTTGCTGAATCTTCACAATCATCTTTTGACCATCACGACCATCAGGGCCGTTAGCTCCATCTGGACCTTTTAATCCGTCTTCTCCCCTTCTGCCATCAAGACCGTGATGACCTCTATCACCATCATCTGTTACAGGCTCAAGAGCGTTTCCACCATTTCCACCTGAACCACCTTTTCCAGGGTGTCCACCTTTACCACCAAGGCCACCTGAGCCACCGATGCCTCCACGGCCACCAGCTGTATCAACATCAAGATCGACATAGAAGTTATCCATATGCCTAGTTGGATCAATTACCCAAAAACGAATATCTCCTCCATTTCCACCACGACCACCTTGGCCTCCAGCTCCACCATTACCGCCGTCTCCACCATGGCCACCAGTACCTCCAAATCCACCCATACCTCCAACATAATACCAAATTCCAGAAAATCTAAAATACCCAA
>CAYGUN010000164.1:0-2437 GCA_964353025.1 uncultured Bacteriovoracaceae bacterium | reverse complement strand
CGCCACCACGACCTCCATCATAAGTCCAAATGCCAGCACATATTCCTGAACCACCTTTACCTCCAGTACCTCCACGGCCTCCATTACCACCGTCTCCTCCAAGGCCGCCTCGACCTCCGATTCCACCCATTCCACCTAATGTGTACATGCGTACTGTTGCATCTGGGTGAACAGCAGTTGTCTCAAAAATAATTTTGGCTGAATCAGTTCCTGCGTTTCCATCAAATCCGGCTTTCCCATCAACTCCTCTTTTCCCATGGGCAGCGTGAGAACCTGAACTTCCACCTGTGGGTGGTTTAAAGTCAGTAAAACATTGCGCTTTATTTCCCCTTTGTCCTGCTCCTCCGCTAGCACCACTGGCAGCCTTAACAGGAACTTTCAACTGAGAACGGCCATTATCTCCATCTAGGCCTCTATCACTTTCCAGCCAGATGTCTCCTGAGACTTCGTTTAAAACAAAGAAGTACAAATCAGAACTTGTAATAAGACGAGAATTTTTCTTAAATTCTACAAAATCACATTTAATTTGAATTTTTTTGGCCTTACCTAAAAGCTTATCTTCTTCTTTGTGAGCAATGTGCACATCACCATCAATAATAAGTTTATCACCTTGAAAACATTCATAGGTGGCCACACTCTCTTTAGGGTTAATTGGATTTTCAACATAAAGAAATTCTTTATCAGGAACTTTAAATGACTCTCCTGAACTTTTTTGCTGCCAAATAATACCCTTGGCAAAGCTTAACTGACAAAACATACTCGCTAATAAAATATAATTAAATTTCATTTCAAAACTCCTCATTAATAAAGATCTATATCTCTTCGACCTAGTGTTATATCAGGAGAGACTGTGATTCCATCAGCACCATCATCTCCTGGTTTTCCATCAATCCCTTTTTCACCTGATTTGCCCGCAGCTCCAGGACGTCCAGCTAAACCACTTCCTCCTCCTGGTTTAAAAATAGCTCCATCTCCTCCGCGACCTGCGCCTCCTGCAGCTCCTACTTTTCCTGCTACGCCACCAAGACCACCGACTCCACCAGGTGCACCCTGAGCGCCAAAATTATCAACAACTAACCATTTGCTAAGACTTCTTCTTGATGGATACTTCTTCTTAATTTGAATGATGACGTTTCCACCATCACCACCTTTTCCACCATGGCCGCCGTCTCCACCATTTCCACCGTCTCCAGCTTTGCCACCGTTGCCTCCATTACCGCCGTGACTGGCTCCTCTATCAAGATAAGCTTCTCCACCACGGCCACCGCCACCGCCATTTCCGCCATTTCCACCATTTCCTCCTGCTTGGCCATCTTGACCTTTGGCCCCCTTCGAACCTGAAGTTAAAATAGTAAGACTTGAATCTTTATCAAACTCATAGACAAGAAAAGAGATATCAACTCCGTGCTCTCCCTCTATTCCTTTACTACCTGACATACCATTACTTCCATTTTGTCCATGAGCTCCACTGCTTCCATTTCCTCCACCAGATGAACCGTAAGTCTTAGGCCAGCAACCAAGCAAGCTGCATTCAATCTTCACTCCAGCATCGCCTCCATTGCCTCCACCTCCTCCATTAGCTCCACTCTTACCGCTCTTTGCTTTACTCATAAGAGGATGTGATTGCTCAAGAGGATAAACAATATTGGCCGATAAGAGATTTACATCCCCTATGACTTTATTGGCCCTGATAGTAATATCCACATCTGCAATGATGGCGGAGTTCTCTTTAAAAACAATTTTGTCACATTCAAGTCTGACTTGATCTTCGTCAGTATCAAATCTCATCACGCCATCTATGATAAGCTCACTGCACTCTTCAAACTCTTCATCACTCACCGTTTTTACATCTGCTTCATAAACAAAGCTTGGTACTTCTGCCTTTTTTGCAAAAGCACTCATTAACATCATCACCATCGTAAAAATCATCAATTTCATCTTCCCTCCTGTTTGTTGATGCAACAGAGCAATACAAGAAAGTATAAAAGATGAGTTTTCCAACTAGTGAGAAATACTCATAAAAAGAAGAGGCCTTAAATTTTTTGGGATGTAATTTTTTCTCTCAGAATGAGATGTAAGTTTCAAGAAGAATAAATTAGTTAAATTGTCAGAGATAAAGCTAATCTAAAAGAATCTGCCAAACCTATAGATCTTAACAACCCAATAGTTAGACTCTCACGTCAAGATACTCTTGCTCAACAACAAATGTCTTTACACCCAAGAAGCAGACTGAAAAAAATCTCACCCTTATCCAAAATGCGCTTGAAAGAATTGAAGATGGATCATATGGTTATTGCTTAAAGTCTGAAGCAGAGATTTCGCAGAAAAGATTAACCACCAAACCAGAAACGGTTTTTTGTATTAGCTGCCAAGAGTAAATATGCAAACAATTCAAGAAATAGAAAATGAATTAAAAAAGTCCATCCCCATTACGAAA
>CAYGUN010000163.1:0-6640 GCA_964353025.1 uncultured Bacteriovoracaceae bacterium | reverse complement strand
ACTTCTATACACGAAGGTAATTACTACCAAGTGATCTAGGAAAATATTCAAATTGATTTTAAACTGATTTTACTATTAACTAACGGTAGTTAAAAACACGCAAAGTGGAACGCTACCAAAGGTTTATCCAATGAGAAATTTTATTTTTACTCTTACAATTATTTTAATTAGCTCATCTTTACATGCAGATGTTACTAGTGGCTGTCATGAAGTCGCATTTTGCAATGGAAACGAAGTGAACAAAGAAATATTTATGGCCAAGATGAATGAGCTATCTAACTTAAAACAGCAGCTTATTGATTCGATAGATATCAAGAAAGGGACTGATGAGTATGACTACCCATACGTATATGCTCAGACAATGCTGAGGTACAAAGAAAATATCAAAAACTTTGAAAAAGACCTTATCAAAGTAGTATCAGCTTCTACAGATAATAAATATAAAGATATTAAACTTTATGCTAACAAACAACTCCAAAGAGGTTTGAACAGCTTATCTTCTGGCTTAAATAATAGTTGTCGAACTAGCTCTTGTGAAGAGAAGCTTAAGCAAGATAGGGAGAATGAAAGTGATTTACTCCAAGCTCTGGCCAATCAAACATCAAAAGACAATCAGATTATTGATGTACAGATAGGGGATTTAATTAAGCATGCAATAGCTGAAGTTCTTTTTGACTCTATGAAAGAAATACTGAATGAATCAAAAGGAAGTAACGATGAGTGCATTGAAATTTCTGATTTATTCAACGCTCAACAGAGTTTAGTTAACACCTACTTATCAGCCGATGTTGAAGTGAGTAATATTATTCAATCTTTCCAAAGCTCTATCATCAATAAGACAGCAGAGCTTGTAGAAGAAAAATATTCATTCTTGAGAAGTAAGAATATTGTAGGTGAGAAAAGAATAGTTAAAAATCAAGGTAATATTAAGAATGCTAGCAATTTGACCTACCTTAATGAACTTTCAAATGAAGAGTTTGTAAAATTAATTTCTTCAAGGCGATATGATGACGAAGAAACAAGAAAGTGGATTCTAGGTAATAAAAAAGATCTTTCTCATTTATACGGCCTAGAACTTATGATGGGAGGTGAGAGCAGACAAGTGGAGACATGGAAAGATTTAAATAAAAATCAGTTTTCAGAGGTTATTAAAAAGAACTTAGATGAAGCAACTACTGATGAAATTAAAGAATTTGGGCATAAGGCTATTTATGAATTTTCAGGAATTGCTAACATTAAAAGCTATGGTCTTAAAAATATCAAACTATATGGAGTGGACAATCTAAGTCATGTAAATGGAAATACTCAAAGACTGGAATTACATAGAGTAGAAGATATTAGAAAATATGGCATTGAACTTCTAGAAGAAGCTAGCGGGAATGTCCAAAGACTTAAAAAATATTCTTCAAATGAACAAGACTTTAAAGCTCTTCAGTATATAGGTCTTCTTAACGTTGAGAAATACAGCCTGCCGATTGCTCGCCTTATTTATAAAAGCTATACCATTACCTATGATAATCGTAAGACTAAGCTTTTTAATGAATTAGATAAATATATTGCCATTTATGGGAAGAGATATGTTGCTTTAGAAGGAATTAGTGACATAAGGTACAATTTTGAAAAACATTTAAAAAAACTAGCGGGAAATGAAGGTTTTTTCTATACTAAAAAAGGTTCTAACGTATACACAAACACCCCCGATCATACTTTTCTTGAAGATGAATATTATAATGTTGCCCCTTCTGAAATGTTATCCAATACCTCTAACTACGAAGACAATGAACCTGAAAGAATCCCCCTTTCTTTGCTCAAAGAAGATTTTGAAAAAAATTATAGACAAGAATTTCTCAGCACTTTGTTTCATAAAGGAGGACGATTAGTGGGAACAGAGTTAGCATATGAGGGACAAATAGCCATTTGGTATGGAAGAATTGGAGGTCTGCTAGCACCGTACTATGGAACCTCTGTTGAAGATGTTAAGAATGCAGTTTTGCAAGGGTGCGAAAAAAATAAGAAAAAGGGGTACAAGTTCAATGAAAGTTGTGAAGATATTTTTAACGAGACACAGGTTAAGGTGAAAAACTTTAATTAGGTAATATTCAAACTTCCCTCATCGAAGCGCTCGAGGGAAGTTTTGACGAAAGTGATGTTTGTAACTTCTTTATTAATGTGAGTTTAGAGTATTCACCCACCATCGACCGAGGACATCCCATAAAAAAAGAAGAAGAATCCCAAATCGGAGGGTCGTGTTAAATGGTGGATTTGAGAGAATTTTCTCTAACTTATTAATTTTATTCCATTTTACTTAAAATTATAGTAAGATCAGTCGAGTAGATTTAAGGCAGAGGTATTTTTAAAGAAAGTGATGTTTGTAACTACTTTATTAATAATAGTTTAGACGATTCACCCACTATCTACCGAGTACATCCGATTTTCTTATGAAATATCCCATCTCAAACCTCCTGTTTGATTGTTAAAATTAAAAACTTGTAAGAGAAAAAGAATAAGAATCTTAAATTCCGCAAACAGGTGACCCCGTTGTCCGATTCGGACAATCAAAAAATCGCTATCTGTATGAAATTGCAAAAAACATGGTGGACCGTACTGGGATCGAACCAGCGACCTCCACACTGCCAGTGTGGCGCTCTCCCAACTGAGCTAACGGCCCTCAAATAGGAGCACTTAAGGTACTTAATTTTTTTGCCATAGACAACCTTTTTGGTAAGCTGCAGCGTGTATACATTTGAGCAAATTATGTGTATCCTCTCGATCTCATAGATAAGGATAATCATGGCGAGAATTTCAGATTTTAATTTTAAAGAAGGCAAGAAAATTGCCAGCAAGTATAAGATTGTTGCCAGAATCGGCAAGGGCTGGGAAGGTGAAGTTTATATCGTTCGTGAGATAACTACTGGAATAGAAAGGGCCGCCAAATTCTTTTTTCCTCAAAGAAATACCGGTAATAAAACCGCCAAAATATACGCTAAAAAATTACATAAGCTTAGAAACTGTTCCTCTCTTATTCGGTATATGACTCAAGAAGTGATTGATTTTGAAGGTGAGGCCATAACGATTTTGGTTTCTGAGTTTGTAGAAGGCGAACCTTTGGGGACATTTTTAAACTCTCAGCCTGGTAAAAGATTAAGCTATTTTCAGGGCCTACATCTCTTGCATGCTTTGGCCAAAGGTCTGGAAGAAGTTCACAATATTAAAGAATACCACGGTGACTTACATATCGATAATATCATCTTGAAGAAGAAGGGCCTGGGCTTTGAATTGAAGTTGATTGATCTTTTTCACTGGGGAAAGACTTCTTCCATCAACTATAAAGATGATATTTGTGATTTGATAAGAGTCTTTTATGATATTATTGGAGGAGCGAAGCACTATAAGACTATGCCAGCTCCAGTGAAAGATATTTGCTGTGGACTCAAGCGTAATCTTATATTGAAAAAATTTAAAACCATGAATGCACTTATTGTACATCTTGAAAATATAGACTGGGAGTAATTTTGAGTGAGTTATTTGAAAGGATTCTTTGTACTCAAGAGTTCGCAGTTGAGAATTATGATTTTCTTGGTGGGCGCTGTTGTGCCCTTTCGGCCATGAAACCTCACGGTGAGGTGAATGAAGATAGTTGCGCTGTTTATGAAATTTCTAAAACTCATGGAGTTATCATCGTGGCCGATGGCCTGGGTGGGCATAAGTCAGGAGATAAGGCCTCAGAGCTTGTAGTTAAAACTATCATTTCAGAAGTTAAGAAATCTCAAAGTAGTAAAGAAGTGCGAGAAAATATATTAAGCGGCATAGAAGAGGCCCATAAAAAAATTAAGGCCTTGGGAGTTGGTGCTGGATCAACTGTTGCAGTAGCAGAAATTAATAAAGACCAATTAAGATTTTACTCTTGTGGTGATTCTATTTGCGCTCTGATTGGCGGCCAGGGCACTGTCAAATATAAGTGCATTGAGCACTCACCCGTGGGCTATAGCGTAGAAGCAGGAGTTTTAACTGCTAAGGAAGCACTCAATCATAGTGAGTCTCATTATTTAAGTTTTGCCCTGGGCCTGGATGATATGAGAGTTGAGGTGAGCTGCTTATTAACTCTTTCACCCCGTGATAGAGTTCTTATTTCTTCTGATGGACTGAGTTCAAACATCATTACCTCTGAAGTCGCTCAAATTATTAATAAAGAACCTCTAGAAGAGAAAGTGAATCAATTAGGCGATATGGCCCGTCAAAGAATGGTTCAAAACGGTGAAATCACCAACTCAGCTGATGATCTGACCATCGTTGTTTTTAAATCTTAAAAAAATTACACATAGCATTGTCATCTTGTCCTAGAGCAAGATATACCTTCTTACGAGCTTAGAATTAAGCTTAATTACAGTCTCAATTGAGTTTGGGAGTTAGTACTTAAGGGGAAAATGAAAGACCAGTTTTTAACTGGTCTTTTTTTTAGCTTAAAATAAGATGGGTAACAGCTGCCAGTAAATAGGCGAGAAGGCCATAGCCTGCGAAAGCTGACCAAGCAATTTTAGAACTACCGGTTTCTTTCTTTAAAATAGCAACAGTTGAAACACACTGCAGGGCCACAGCATAAAAAACCAGCATGGCAATTCCACTGGCAAAAGCAAGCCCGTCAGCTTGGATATTATCTGCTAAGGAGGAGATATTTTCATCCGCACCTTCAACTCCAAACAATGTTCCAAGAACCCCGACAAAAACTTCACGGGCCAAAAAAGAAGTAATAATAGCAACGCCATAACGCCAGTCAATTCCAAGGGGAGCGAAGATGGGATTAATAAATTTTCCTATCATCGCTAAGTAGGAGTCTTGTAGACCCGTTTGGGTATGTGGGAAATAGCTTAAAAGCCAAATCATGACAGTAACAGTAAAAATAATAGGGCCTGCCTTAGCGATAAAACTCCAAGCCGTTTGAAGACTTCTGGCAATGAGAGGCCTCCAATGAGGAAGCCTATAAGGGGGAAGCTCAATCATAAACGGCGTATTATTAAGTTTATTCTCAGGGGTCATCTTTTGCATCAGTGAGCTAAGAATGAGTGCCAGGGCCAGTCCGAAAAAATAAAGAGCGAAAAAGCTTAGTCCTCTATAGGTGAGAACTCCTCCTAAAACTTTTTCATCTGGAATAAAGGCCGTGATAAAAAGCGCATACACTGGCAGCCTTGCCGAGCAAGGCATAAGAGGAATTGTCAGCAGAGTGAGCAATCTTTTTTTAGGGGACTCAATTGTTCTGGCGGCCATCATAGCAGGAATCGCGCAGGCAAATCCCGAAAGGTAGGGGATAAAGCTTTTTCCTGTGAGTCCAAAAAAGCTTAAAGGGCGGTGACAGATGAGTGCGGCCCTCACTAAATAACCACTATCTTCTAAAATTCCAATAATAAAAGTTAACACCATAATTTGAGGGACAAAAACCAGAAATGACCCCAGGCCTCCAAAGACGGCGTCAGTCATAAAGTCTTGTAAAGCGCCAGCTGGCAAGTGGGACACAGTGAGGTTTGAAAGCATCAGAAGTGAATTTTCAATCAAATCCATTAAGGGCTCTGACCAAGTAAAAATACTTTGAAATAAAATGGCCATAATAGCAAAGAAGGCAATTCCTCCAAAAAAACTATGTAGAAAAAAACCATCCAGCTTCGTTTGATTTTTAATAATAATTTTATCTTTTATATTAAATTGAATGGCCACTTCTCGGGCCCGCTTGAAAGCATCACGTTCACTGGCTATCGTCTTGGTGATGAGATAATTTTCTGGATTTTGAGTGATCTTTAAAACTTCTTTTTTAAAATGATCAAGCCCCGTGAGTTTTTTAGCAGAAATAGCATAAATGGGACTACCAAGCTCTGCTGCAATTTCTGCTAGATTTAATGAATCTATTTCTTTGAGTTCATCAATCATATTAAGGGCAAAAATAATGGGTTTATTATGTTCGAAAGCAAGTTTCTGGGCCTGAAGGCCAAAAACCAGGCTTCGCTCGAGCTTTGTTACATCTAGTGTGCAAATAATCGCACGCACTTTTTCATCATGCAGTGATTGGTGGAGACCATCAATGGCGATTTTTTCATCTTGGCTTACAGCCGTTAATGAATAGACTCCAGGGTAATCAACCAGCTCTACTTGCTCAAGACGACCTCTTTTAAGTTCAACCGTTGCTCCAGGGAAATTGGCCACTTTTTGCTTAAGTCCCGTTAGACGGTTAAACAACAATGACTTACCTGAATTTGGCTTTCCAATGATGACTACACTTCGCATTAAACTTCTCTTCTAATAAAGATCTTCTCTGCCACTTCTTTGTCCAAACAGTAATGCCCATCGGCCACCAGATAAATACTAGGGCCTTTAATAGGAAGTCTTTTAATGCAGGTGATTTTTTCGCCATGGGCAAAACCTGTTTCACTAAGTCTTGTCTGCAAGTTAATATCAAGCTGCTCACAGAAATTCTCAACTGTCACAACTTCGTTCTCTTTTACTGACCAGAGGCAATTTTGAATTATTTCCATTTTTTCACCGGTGTTTGGTATACCAAACAAATTATGTGAAGCTTGGGCCTTCGTCAAGAAATGAAAAGAATTTAAGGGGTTTTATCTGACAATATTATGAACTTGAAGCAGTAATTCTTCCA
>CAYGUN010000162.1:0-6677 GCA_964353025.1 uncultured Bacteriovoracaceae bacterium | reverse complement strand
ATGGGGGTGGCGACGAATTAACTTATTCGAGAGTTTTTTACTGGCACTTTCAAGGTCAAAATCTCCTGATTCACTCGCAATTTGGCAGTGAAGGAGAACTTGCAAAAGCACATCGCCTATTTCTTCTTCCATCTCTGTTGTGTTTTCAGACTGAACAGCATCAATATACTCATAGGATTCTTCCACTAGATAGCGAAGCAGAGATTCATGGGTCTGCTCAAGATCCCAAGGACATCCACCCTTTGGATTTCTTAATGCAGCGACCACTTCACAGGCCCGAATAAGCTCTTTATAGTTACTTTCTTTCACCATTTCACCTTTTCTTTTGACTTGAGTATGTTTTCATTATTACCATTATCTACAGCTTATGGAAATTGATCATACATTTCAAAATTCTAAATTAACAGTAGAGCTTTCAAGCAACGTGGAAGTTGAAGAGATTAGTTTGAATAAACTTAATCTTTACATGGAGAAGTCTCTTTGCGTGCTTGAAGATTTTTTTAATGAGGAATTACCAAACTGCTTCACTCTAGAACACAAGATCGAATTCTCAGTGACAATTTGTGGTTCAGAAAGAATTCAAGAGCTTAACAAAACTTATAGAGATAAAGACAAACAAACCGATGTTTTATCTTTTCCTGTGCATGATGATTTAAGAAATTCTGAGAGCGTTTTTAATGAGCAAGTTATCTGCTTAGGTGATATTTTTATCTGTTATGAAGTGGCCTTAGAGCAGGCAAAACGCTTTAATTTAAGCTTTGAAGAGGAGTTTTTACACCTCTATATCCATGGGCTTTTGCACCTTTGTGGCTATGACCACGATCTCTCTGGGGAAGAAGAAGAGATAATGCAGGAATTTGAATCAAAATTATTAAAAAATGTTGCCCTTCAATTAACGTAATTTCAGCTAGTTAGAGGTGTCTAAATAGTAGCTTCTCTTATAATAATTTCAATTTTAACTAGAAAAACCGAGGGTTTAGCTCTGGAAATGATACGATGCGTCAAGGCGATAATGAACTTTTCGCTCATAATATACCAATAATAAGTTTTTATTATTATGGTGTAAGACTGTACTTAACAGGAACTTGATACTTTATGGAAGCAAAATATTTGCTTAACAATATCTTAATAAAACCGAGAATAATTTTTCTTGCTGTAGGTCTTTGTACTTTTTCAAATTTGGCACGGGCTCAAGAATCGCAATTTAAAATTGAAACTCCTAAGTCATCTTCAGCTTCAGAAGATAGAAATTTATCAAAAACTAAAGTTGTAACAATAAACACCAAAGAAGAAGATCGAAGTTTCAAAGGAGCAGTTAGCTTCCAGCATAATCAGTTAGCAGCAGGAGCTGGCGAAGATGCTGGTAACCAATATGCAGGAGATCTTGATTTAAATTATATAAGCAAAGAGCCAGGTAGCACTGAGAAAGTTTTAGATTTTGCTGCTCGAGTTAATGATGCTTCTTTAGTTATGTTTTCAGTTAAAGAACTCTATATTGGTTCGGAGCATGAAGGAAGAGAAGACTTAGAAGTGAATGAAGACGTAGCTACAAATTGGAAAGCAGGAAGGGTTATTCTTAACTGGAGTACACTGGATGAGAAGTGGGGCTTTGGTAAAGTCAATAACCGAGTGAATTTTGATTATTTTAATCCGGGTCAAGAAGGCCTTGTTGGTTTGGTTAACGAGTTTCATGCTATAAGTGGGATTTTTGCCAAAACTTTTGTAAGTGGCTTTTATGTACCAGAGCTTAACCCGAGTATGGATATTGACGTTGATAATGGAACAATTAAATCTCGCCACCCTTGGGTTAAGGCCCCTGCTGCTACAACGGAGCAAGGCGGAAGTACTAAGGAGCTTTATTATAATGTTCAATACCCAGATACTGCTGATATTGTTCTTAATCCTTCAATTGGCTTGAGTGTTGGCTATGAGGACAAGCATGTCACTCTCGAAGCGTTTTATATGAGAAAGCCAGATAATAAAATTGGAGTTGCTGCAAGCCCAAAGTTAACTTCAGAGTTTGATAAAGTCGTCGTAGCAATTGAGCCCGGTGTTTTTTATCATGATGTTGCAGGTGGACAACTGACTTACCATAATTCAGGTTTTGAACTTTACACGTCCTACCTTTTTTCTAAACCAGATGCAAAGTTTAGAGGAGATGTTGATTTTTACAATACGACCCAATACAAGCACGTAAAGATTAAAGAAGAGTATGGCGGAGTGGGAATGGCAAGGGATTTTAGCGATAATTATCGTTTAGAGTTAAACTATGTGGCCAGAAGAAGTCGTTTTCAAGACAAGGATGATAATCCTTTAGAAGAAGAACCACGTTGGAATGAAGCCGTTAATATTAAATTTGCAGGCAGGTGGAGTAAGTCTTTTTCAAGTGTCGTTGATTTAAAGTATGATGTGTTTACTGAAGATAGGCTTTACTCATTTTCAACAAAATACAAGTTTAATAAAGACATCGATTTACTAGCTGGTTTTGATATAATTGGCTCAAATGATGTAGAGGAAACCTATTGGTCTCCATTTAGAAATAATGATTCAGTCTATGGGAAAATGACCTATAGGTTTTAATATTTTGAGGTTTAATTGAAGTTTTTAAGAAAACTTTTAACATTCATGCTTATTCCTACGTTTGTATTTCTTACGTCTTGCGGGGAAATAGGTGAAGGTGCTGGGCCTGAGGCCCAGATTCAATCTTTATTATCTTGTGACTTGGATGATGAACCAGGGTTTGATCTTATTTTTGAACAAGATATTGAATCCACTTGGAATTGCTTAGATGAATCGATGCAAGTTTTTATTAAGTATGTCGAAACACCATACGAAGGGTATTTATCCCTAGATCTTCTCAATACTTATATTGATAAAGAAAAACCTGATATGATTGATGATAAACCTACAATTGAGCAGTTTTTTAAACTTGCGACTTTATTAGTAGGGGTTCCTGGATTTGTGCTTGCCAGGTGGCCAGGAAATAACCCTGAAAACAAAAAAGAGTGGCATAAGTTTATTTCGAAGGAAAATATTTCAAAAATTATTAGTTTCTTGAAAACTTTTAACAAAAATGCGGTAGAGCTTAAACGAGAATTTGAGAGTGAAACTCAAACAAGCTACGCCATACATATGAAGTTAAGAAGAAGTGTTGAAGTACTCTCGCAAGAAATTGCCTTGGAGCTTAAGAAGGTTTTTAGTAAACAGAACCACAATGACTACGAGCTTGATTTACATGAATTTATTGACACTTTCCTGGATGAAGATAATGAGAAAGACCTAGAAATGGTAAAGTCTTTTACCTTTGTGAAAAGAATCTTTTTAGCAGGTAAGAAAACCGTTATTACCAATACTGAGCTTAGTCACTTGGTCGAGCATTTTTCTAAATACATAACTATTTTTTATGACTTTACACGTTTTCAAGAAATTAGATTTGATGGAAAGTATAAAAAGTTTCAACTGTATGAAGATGACTTAACTCAACTGGAAAGTCTTTTCTTTTGGCCACAAACAAGTAAAACAGAAATGTTTAATGTGGATGATATTTTAAAAGCCGCTAGTCACTTTAAAGATAATTTAGGTGGCCTTGATTTAGCTGATCATAAAGAAGCAGTTCTCAACCTTATGGATGTTGTTTTTGATGTGAATTATATAGATACAACTGAAGATGAAAGAATTGAAAGGCAGGAAGAGCTTATTCAAGAACAATCAATTGTCTCCATGAGTAAGTTCTCAAAGCTTATGAATCATTTCCATAATGTTTTTAAAAAAGGTATGGTCTTTTATGATATTTATGAAAAATATCGTGATATTTTAAGTGGTCCTTCCAGGTTAAGTATTAATTTTGGGGATTATAAACCGGAACTTGATTATGAAATTGAAAATCTTATTCAATTCAGGGAAATTACTCATAATTATAGATTTTTTCAAGAAGATGAATCGCCTTATTATTTGAAAAAATACAGGAGAAATGCGGATGCTTTTTTCCAGATCGGTGTTTTTGAATATGCCTTCAAGCATGTTTTTGCTTTTATTGAGAATAAGTATCCATGTGATAAAGAGAAATACGAAGACCACCAATGTCGTGATTCTAAAACGAATAAGAGACTAGTTGAAGATTTCAAATCCACTATGACTTTAAGGCAGGTTGAAAGACTTATCCTTGAAATTAAATCGCTGCTTGTTAAGTTAAAAATTATTATTCCAAAAAGAGAAGCGTCTTCTGCCAATAATGCCACTTTAATGACAGACCTCTTTCAGTTCCAGTCAGGATCAACCGGTCCTTCAGGCAGTGGACGAGTTGAAGTACATGAAGCATCAGAGTTTGCAGTGAGTGTTTTCTCAGCTCTTGATATTGGAGATGTTGTTTTAGATAAATTAAGAGACGCCTGTACAGGAGAATGGGAATATAATCCTGATGAATATCCAGGTTGTATTATTGAAAAAGATGATGGCACTTATAGTGATGAAAACTGTGAGATAAAAGTCCAAGTTGCATGTTTTAGAAGAAATTTTTTAAGAGTCCTCTTTTCAGATTGGAATGATGAAAACGGAAAATTAAGAAACTTTAAAACGAATTTTCCTCTGCTTCATACTTATGTTTATGACGAGTTGACACCAAATCAACAAATAGACTTTCTGATTCAAACAGAGCTTTTTGCACGAACATGCTATCCAATGAATACAAATCCAGGAAAAAATGAACCTCGAGTACATTGGTGGTTGGAAGTTGAAGAAGGTGAACCTCCAATGGATTTACCTGAAGTTCCCATGGGTGAAGGGGATATGCTCTCTATACTAGGAGGACTTTTAAACATCGAATCAACACTACTTCGTTTTGATACCGATGAAACCAAAGGTCCTTCAGGAGAAACAAGAGGGAATTTCAACAATCGTCTTGATGCAAGTGAAGTCGATAGGGCATTTGAAGATGTTTATAAGCCTGCAATTGAAGGACTTGTGCGTAGTAGTCTGGATATGGGTCGAAATATTGGAAATTTAGCTGCCCAGTATCTATCTAAGACCATTTTTCAATATTTAATCAAAAAAGGTAGCGTTCCAACAATGGGAGAGTTATTTAAGTTTTTAGTTTTTGATAAGAAGAAAAAGGCCCCTGCCACAAGGCATACTATCGCTATCATCCTTAAAACCATATCTGAAAAAATGGGTGCTCTTTGTGAGCCTAAGGATTTAAGTAAAGAAGCCAATGATTGTACTGCAAATGACCCAACCCAATTGAATCCTGATAAATGTCCGTGTACAATCAAGGAAAAAGTAGAAGAGATCAGGCTTAAGCATTGCTACCCAGATCTTTTTCCACCAGCAGGGATTTAATGAGCACAGACTTATCTGATTACAAAAACTATTTAAACACCTTCAAAAAAGACCTTGATACAATCCGGAGGTCTCTTTGACATTGGTAAAAAACAAAACCGCCTAGCAGAAATCACTCAAATGGAGACCTTGGAAGGGTTTTGGAACGATAGTGATAACGCTGCTAAAATTCAAAAAGAAAAATCAGTAGTAGAACAAGTTGTGGTTACATTCACAACTTTAGCAGAACTTGTTGAAGAGTTTGAAATTACGCTTGAATATGCACTTGAAGGCGATGACGAGAGCGAGAGAGCACTCGAACAACTCAATACTAAGGTTACACTTGCAATGGAGAAGGCGCAGCTTAAAGCGCTGCTCAGTGAGGAGACTGATCCTAATAATGCGATAGTGTCCATTAATGCAGGAGCTGGTGGAACAGAGTCCTGTGACTGGGCCAGCATGCTTCACCGAATGCTTACTCGCTGGGCAGAGGCAAAAGGCTTTAAGGTAACCTTGCTTGACCATCAGTATGGAGATTCAGCCGGAATTAAATCTGTTACGTTTACGGTTGACGGGGCCTTTGCCTACGGCCAAATGAAATCAGAAACAGGGATTCATCGCTTGGTGCGAATTTCTCCTTTTGATTCTAATGCGAGAAGACATACTTCTTTTGCTTCAGTTTTTGTTTCACCTGAAGTGGATGATACTATAGAAATTGAAATTGAGGATAAAGATTTAAGGATTGATGTTTACCGCTCAGGTGGTGCTGGAGGCCAGTCAGTTAATACTACTGATTCTGCCGTTAGGATTACCCATGCACCCAGTGGAATTGTTGTTACATGTCAAAATGAAAGATCTCAGTTGCAAAACAAGCAAACTGCCATGAAAGTTTTAAAATCTCGTCTTTACGAGATGGCCATGGAAGAAAAAAGGGCCGAACAAGCTGCCATTGAAGACTCTAAAAAAGAAATAGGCTGGGGCTCTCAAATCCGCTCTTACGTAATGCATCCATACAAAATCCTGAAAGACCAAAGAACCAGTTTTGAAGTTGGAACTGCAGATAAAGTTTTAGATGGAGATCTGGATAATTTTATGAATGCTTATCTCCAGTGGAATGCTCTCGGCCAGCCTAGTGAATAACCCTCTGACCATTTGCCAATCGCAACAATAAAAAGTTATTATCCACCTAAAAAATCTGGAGATTTTATGAAAGATAAATACGTCGATAGGTGGACGCAGCAATTTTCTGAACAAATGAATGTCAGACTCGGAAAGCGTCAAAAACTCATTGATGAAGGATTTAATCCTTATGCTAATGGAGTTAAGGCCAATATTACAGGCGAAGAGCTTTCTCAAAAATATTC
>CAYGUN010000161.1:0-6701 GCA_964353025.1 uncultured Bacteriovoracaceae bacterium | reverse complement strand
AGTTCTCCCATCTTTTTGAAGGCAGTAAGATTAAAGGTTTCTTCGGTATCATGTTTTTCTGCGTAGGGTGCAATTTCGTTTTTTGCAAATTCTCTACAAGTTCGTTGAATTTCTTTTTCTTCCTCAGTAAAAAACCACATGATCTCTCCTTAACGCAGTTCGAAGTAATTCTAAATAATTTATCTGATATTTTTACTTTGAATAAGCTTTTTTGACATTACGCACCGAAGTGGAGAGATAGACAGAGTTTATAATGCAAAGGATAATTACAAGGAGTGAAGTTTTAGGAGGATTTATTTGAACTTAACTTATCCTGGGAAAAAACAATTTGATGTTTCTAAGCCTGAGAACTACTGGTTTTTTTATTGGAAAACCTCTCCTAGTTTATGGGAAGCAAAGCTGCAGGAAGTGGGTAGTAACTCACCGCTGTTTATCCCTTTGTATTGGGGACTTCATGTCACAGAACAAAAAGAAATTGATTTTGGTAAATGGAAACCTGAGACAGACCTTAAAAGACTTTTAGAATTATGTCAGAAGTATCAAGTCAGGCCAATTCTCATGCTCCCTGTAGGTCCTTACCCTTTTTTAGTAGGTGGTGGTGTTCCCCCTTATCTCTCTTATAAAAGTGCCATGAATAAAGATGGTACGATAATGTCTTTTATTAATGAATCAGGTGAGATTCATAAAGTGCCTTCATTTTTTCATATGGAAATTTTAAAAGAATTCCAAAAATTTATTTATTGTTTATCGGATTTTCTATCTGAAATAAAACTTCCTTTTGAAGTAATTAGTTGTGAATGTGGAACAATCTCTGAAGATGGTTTTTTTCGCTCATTTTTCCAAGACTATTCTCCTGGATTTCAAAACTCATTTAACCAATTTTTGAAAAAAAATGGAATGAATCCTTTTACCTTAAATGATAAGAGTTTGTTACAGCAAAAAGAAACTGAATTTAGAAATTTGATGTTTGAACTATATCAAGAAGTAATTAAAGAAAATTTAAAAAAGTCTTATATAGGAAAATTAAAACTTTCAATGTTAGGGACTCATAGTGAACAGTTTTTCTCTCGATTATTTGGAAAAGAAGATTTACTAGACTCCTACGTTGACCAGTTTTTTAATTCACTTAACCATGAAGTGCTTCCCTCATCTCTTTTTATACCAAGAGATTTTAAAGCCGATCATCTCGATAATTTATTTCTCAAATATATCAATAACACTTACCTTCAAACGATTTTGAAAGAGGGTTATTTTGATGAGGGAGACTCGGGCCTTACTCCATTACACTTCATCGAATTTGTGGGAGTTAAAGCAGAGCATGAGGCACAGGCAAGTATTTTATCCCTTTGGTCTTTGAAAGAAGTAATAGAAACGACCATGGGGCGTTGTTATCAGCTCAGAGAAAATGTTGATTTTGTTATTGAAGAAGAAGAGGGAAGTAAATTTATCTTCATTGAACCTACAACTTTGAATAAAGATAATTTTAATCTTGTTTATAAATATTTCTTCCAGGGTATGAGTGTAGTACTTTCCGAAGACCATTTAGATGATGAGTTAAAAAAGAAATTTGAAATTTTTATTTTAGAAAATAATGTAAAAACTGAACAACTCAATATTCTTGATGTTAAAGTTCAGTTTTGTGAATTAGGGGAAGGCTCAATTTTTGTTATCAGTTCCAAGGATATTGAGAAACTCAATATTCAGGAAAGATTCCACTTCTGGCAAAGAGTTTTTGCTACAGGAAAGATTCAATACTTAGAAGTCGAAGCAAAAGAGCCGATTGAATCTTTTTGGTTTAAGAGGCACCCTTTCGGAACAGAATTAGATTACGAACATATTAGAAGAATTACTCTCGTAAACCCTACCGGCCATAAAAATAAGGTGGTGATGTCCTTAAAAGAAAACTTTGTTTTTCTAAAGGTTATTGATCAAGATGAAGTTAAAATAAACCAAGATACAAAATCAATTAAACTAGACTTTGCCCCAAGGGGTAAAATATCTTTGGAGTTTGGTTACTATGAGTAAGAGTTTAATTATCGTTTTCCATTATTATGTGCTTGAGTCTCCTGATGGGCAAAAACCGGCTTTTAAAATTTTGCAAGTCCTAGATGAAGAAGGCGCCTTTTTGCAAAATACTCTTCATAAAGATTGCCTATCTTTTGGAGGGAAAATTGTTAATAACTATATGGAGTTTAGCTCAAAAGAGCATATGCAAGATTTTTTTATTACTTGGGCAGAAGAGAACAAATTGAATCAAATGAAGTTTCTGGCTTTAAGTGAGTTAAATTATTTGTTACAAAACTGCCACAATGTTCATGATTTTTCTCAGAATTACGGACAATATTCTCAGGTCTGGAATCAGCAAAGTAAAAAAGATGATTCTTTATTTAAGGGCTTATTTAAGCAATAAAATTAAAATGCACACTCGATTTTATTTCGAGCAGTAGAGCATAAGCAAACTCTATAAGCGTAATAGTCTTTAGGTACTGCTTTTATTCGTTTTTTATGATTAGTTATGGGAAAGCTTTTTTTATCTAGCAGATAAACTTTTTTTAAGCTTTCACCGTCACTCATTTCGATTGAGTCTGCTAACCAAATTTCATTACCTTTTACAAAATCAAAAATTTTGGTTGAGAGTAGCTCTTTGTAATATCTTGTTATTTCTTCATAAGTAGGTTCTCTCCAGTATGGGCCAAAAACTTTACGACAAGTAAGTGGGTCTATTTCTTGAGGCTGGACCTTTTCATGTTCTGTTAACTCGTAAGAATCAAGTAAAACCAGTGTCCATTGAACTAATGATTCTTCTGTCTCTGAGTATATAGGTTGAACACGATTCGTGTTTTCATTTCTTATCTTGCGAATAAGTCCAGTCGCTTTGAATTGGGTTGTTTTTTCAATAGCATAATCCCAAGACACACGAAGAAGGTAATTTCTAAATTCAGGGTTATCCTGTAGAAAAATACTATGAATCATGCTCTTTTTAAATTCTTTTGGGTCGTAGATACCACTAAGATAGGCCCAGAAAGTTCTGGTTAGCTCATTTTGTGAGTTTTGCAATAAGGAAATATTTTTTTTAGTGAAAGCATTTTCATGAACAAGTCTTTCGTTTGTAATAGTTAAGTAAGAATAGGGGCCTTCACTTATAATTTGAATAAAGTCCTTTAAGGGTATTCTGGTTTTAATGTCACACAAGGAGTTGAACGTACTTCGCTTTAAGGTACTGAAGTTTGTCTCTTCCGGGAAGGCCTTTAAGCAAATTTGGTGAATAAAATATAAAGGGTCGATACTAAAAAAGCTTTGATCTAGTGGATGAGCAAAGTTTGAAAAACCTGTTGAGCTTAATTTAAAGCCCGAGATTTGTGCAAAACTAGCACTTATCATAAAGGTGGTTAAAAGAAGGAATCGTTTCATTAAGGGGAATATAGGACAGGACCCTGCAATTTTGCAAACTTAGAAGAGGGAAAAGGGGAAAACATGTAATTTATGCATGGCGCAAAGAGAATCACTTATGACATTGCGCCTAGTTACACCTTGTGTTATTAATCCTGCATGCGAAACTTCTTAGATCTTGCCTATTCTGAAGCCCAAACCGAGTTGAAAAAACTGGGTATGGCCAGCTTCACTTGCAAGCAAATATTTGACTGGATTTATAGAAAAGATAGTTATGAACCAAGTTCTTGGAGTAATTTATCTCAAAAAAACCGTGATGTGTTTCAGGAGAATTTTGAACTTAAGCTGCCTGAAATTATTTGGAATGGTTTAAGTAGTGATGGCACTAGAAAATTTTTAGTTAAAATGCATGATGGCCAGACTGTTGAGTCCGTGGCGATTCCTGCTAAAAATAGACTGACCCTTTGTATTTCTTCCCAAGTAGGATGTGCCATCGGCTGTACCTTTTGTCACACAGGTACTCAAGGATTGAAAAGGCATCTTGCTGCCAGTGAGGTCACAGGACAATTCTTAGCTGTTTCATTATGGTTGAAAAAAAATGTTCACTCGGATGAGAAATTAACCAATATTGTTTATATGGGACAAGGCGAGCCACTTCACAATTATGAAAATGTAAAAACAGCAACTGAAATTTTTCTGGAACCTAATGGTCTGGGCCTTGGGCAAAGAAGAATTACTCTTTCCACATCAGGTCTGGTCCCACAAATTAAAAAACTTATTGATTTCCCTCCTGTGAATATTGCAATTTCTCTTCACTCGGCCAAGAATGATACCAGAACTGAGTTAATGCCTATTAATAAAGTCTATGATCTTAACCGCCTTTTTGAAGCGATTAAAACAATTCCTCTTAAAGCACATAGAAGAATTACTTACGAATATTTACTTATTAAAGGACTTAACGATACGCCGAGCGATGTTGAAGCATTGACAGAGTTACTGACAAGAAAAGAGTCTAAAATAAATATTATCCCGTTTAATGAATACCCGGGCTCTGATTACAAAAGACCAAGCCCTGAGAAAGTGAAGTGGTTCATGGAGCAAATGAACTCTCGTGGTTTTACTTGTACAGTAAGGGCCACCAAAGGGGATGATATCCTCGCTGCTTGTGGGCAGTTAAAAACTCAGTATGAAAAATTGAATCTCTGGGACCAGCAAGCGGTACAGTAAAATCTACTTTTCTTTCTTCGACTTCTCTTGGCGTTTGTCATTCTTTTCGGAAGCTGGTTGGCGAGTTTTCACACAGATACCCGTACTTCCAACAATACCTTCTTGAGGTGGTCTTAATTCAAGACCTGTACAGCATTTTAGGGCATCTGAATAAATAACAACAGCATTACCTTCTTCAACACAATCGTTAGATGCGAAGCAAGTATTATAGGCTGCAAGAATTAATATAAATGTTAGGCTTTTTAGTTTCACTTAGTACTTCCAGTACTTAATACCTTGATTATGTTTTTGAATTTTGTCTTTTGAATTCTCTTCAATTTCAGATGCCAGGTTTCTGTCAGATTCATCCACAACTTCTACATCTTTTTCAGATGATTCGACTTGCTCTTCGTTAGCAATTCCCCGGTTATATTCGGGAAGCTTTTCTTCATAACTATAGGAGTATGCATCATCGATGTGCTGCGCCACAGGCTTGGCCCAACTTACTGATACTAAAAGAAGTAGTGCTATAAGTTTCATCATGTTCTTATCCTCCATCTGGCTTATCGGAGCTATTTATACGGAGCTTAATAGTTTTTCATCATGCGTTATTAGAAATTGACATAATTTTTACCTGGTTTTTTGCTGACAACCAGGAATACATAAGTGAGAATAATACTCGGAATTAGTTTTGCTAATGGGGTTCTATGAGAGTTTTTGTCGGGTTCTATCTATTAATTTTAAGTTTTGGGTTGGCCGCTCAAGAAATTTCGGCCCATTTTAACCATAACGAAAACTATACTTATGTCGATCCGTACAGAAATATTACTAAGTATGGTGAAAATTTAGAACAAATTCTTATTGATAATATCAAGCGGGCTCAATCGGAGATTTTAATAGCAATTCATGAAATCGATCTTCCTCTACTTACAAAGGAAATTGTCAACGCTCATAAGAGGGGAGTTGATGTAAAAGTTGTTATTGAAAATACCTATAATATACCATTTTATATTTTGAACCAATATGAGTATGGAAGCCTAGATGGCCATTATCAAAGTAAGTATGCTCAAAAGTTTTATTTTTTAGATACAAATTCAGATGGAGATATTTCTCAAAAAGAAATCAATGAGAGAGATTCTATCACAATGTTAAAAAATGCAAATATTCCAGTGGTTGATGATACTTTTGATGGGTCCATGGGGTCAGGACTGATGCACCATAAGTTCGTCGTTATTGATAGAACTTCAGTAGTTGTTTCTTCTGCGAATTTTACGTTAAGTGGAATTCACGGAGATTATACAAATCCATACAGTACGGGAAATGCGAATGCACTTGTTGTTTTTCATGTCCCGGACTTGGCCCAAATTTTTACCACGGAATTTGCTATCATGTATGGTGATGGTTTTAGTGGCTCAGGGATGAGTCGGTTTGGGATCAATAAACCTTATCGCGGAGAGTTTGCTGTAACTGGTAGTAACTGGAGAGTGAAAGGCCAATTTTCTGCAACATCTGAAAGTGCAGATTGGCGTTATTCAACTAATGCTCTTATTGGTCGTCAGTTAAGTTATGCTCAAGAGTCAATTCATATGGCCTTGTTTGTTTTTTCTGAACAAAAGCTGGCTGATATTTTAGAAAGAAGACATCAAAAGGGATTGGAAATTAGTATTTTGGTTGATCCTAGTTTTATTTCTCGCTCATGGAGTGAGGTACTTGATATGTGGGGGCTTGAGATGAAAGATTCTCAAAACTGCCATTATGAACTTGGTAACCGGCCTTGGCGACCCTCGCTGAAATGGGCAGGAACTCCAGTTTTGGGATCGGGAGACAAGCTTCATCATAAATTTGCTGTTGTTGATGGGCGTAAAGTCATTTTTGGATCTCAGAATTGGTCACCTAGTGGAGCGCATAAAAATGATGAGAATGTTCTAGTTATTGAAAATGAATACATTGCGGCTCAGTTTTTGAATGAGTACCAAAGGATGTTTAGTAATTCTTATTTTGGTCCACAGCCTCAGTTATTAGAAGAAATTCAAAGACGTGAGCAGTTATGCTCAGGCAGCTTTTAAGTACCTATAAACATTGCTTTTTTGCAAACAATCCCGCAC
>CAYGUN010000160.1:0-6727 GCA_964353025.1 uncultured Bacteriovoracaceae bacterium | reverse complement strand
CTCTTGGGTAGAGAGAGTATTAGGGATAAGTTTATTGTTGATCCTGGAAGATCTTATCTTGGAGCAAAAAAGGGAATAAAATGAAATTAGCAATCTTATCAAGGGAAGCGAAAAATTATAGTACGAGAAGACTGGTTGAAGCCTGTAAAAAAAGAGGGCATAAAGTTCAAGTACTCAATACTTTAAAATTTGCCTTGGACCTTGAAGAAGAAGCTCCTGACCTATATTACAAGCAAAAACGCTTAAGCCATTACGATGCAGTTCTACCTCGAATTGGTGCTTCTATCACTTATTTTGGAACGGCGGTGGTTAGGCAATTTCAACAAATGGATATGTATACTCCAAATCCTGCTGATGCGATTTTAAATTCTCGCGATAAACTTAGAAGCTTTCAGATATTAAGTAAGTTTAATATTGGAATTCCTAAAACAACTTTTGTCAAAGATAAGGCCGATGTACTTCCCGCCATTTTAAGGGTTGGAGGAGTTCCCGTTGTGATTAAACTTTTAGAAGGAACACAAGGAATTGGAGTTCTATTGGCCCATACCTTGGAGTCGGCAACTTCTATAATTGAGCTATTACAAAGTCAGAAACAAAACGTACTGATTCAGAAATTTGTGGCAGAAAGTAAGGGAAAAGATGTTCGTGCTATTGTTGTGGGAGATGAAGTCATTGCCTCGATGCGTCGAGTGGCCCAAGGGCAAGAGTTTAGAAGTAATGTCCATCGAGGTGGTAAAACTGAGCGTATTGAATTAAGTGATGAATACAAAGAGACAGCAGTCAAGGCCGCTAAGATAATGGGGCTTGGAATTGCTGGAGTCGATATGCTTGAGAGTAAGGATGGTCCTCAGATAATGGAGATTAATTCTTCACCTGGCTTGGAAGGCATTGAGAAATGCACCAAGCTTGATATCGCAGGGGCCTTTATTGATTATATTGCGGCCAGAGTTGATTTCCCTGAAATCGACTTAAAGCAAAGACTGGCGGTTAGTAAGGGGTATGGTATTGCAGAAATCCTGATACCTAAAGGATCTGAATATGTAGGAGAGACAATTTTGGCCTCAGGATTAAGAGAGAAGGACATTAATGCCCTATCTTTACACAGAAAGGGAAAAGTTATACCTAATCCAAAAGCCGAAAGAGTGCTTGAAGCTGAAGACAAACTTGTTTGTTTTGGTAAAATAGAATCTATGAAAGATCTTATTCCTGATAAAACAAAAAAGAGAAGAAGACCAAAGTTAAAGAAATTAACAGCTCAAGATATTAAAAAGGCACAAGTGACGCCGGAGTAATATGGTAAAAGTTTCTAAAAAAGATCCTGATATTTTAGTTATTGGCAATGAGAGGATCGCTCGAGGTGAAACCAAAAGAATCTCTCTCGAAGTTGCTTCTCTTTATGATTACACCAATCTTTCTATTCCTATTGAAGTTATTCGAGGCAAAGAAAAAGGTGCCGTTCTTTTTATAAGTGCTGCTGTTCATGGAGATGAATTAAACGGTGTTGAAATAATTAAAAGGCTTAATAAAAGGAAAATAATAAGAGATATTCGAGGGACACTTATTCTTATTCCGGTTGTGAATGTTTTTGGTTTTAATAATAAATCAAGATACCTCCCTGATAGAAGAGACTTGAATCGTTCATTTCCAGGTAGCCCCAAAGGCTCGCTCGCTAGTCGGATTGCTCATATTTTTATGCGCGAAATTGTTTCTCATTGTACTCATGGGATTGATTTGCATACTGGTGCTATTCATAGGACAAACCTTCCTCAAATTAGGGCCTATCTTGATGATCCTGCTACTCGAAAACTAGCTGAAGGCTTTGGCGTCCCTGTTATTATTAACTCAGATTTAAGAGATGGCTCACTTCGCGAAGCTGCAAGAAAAAAGAAAGTCTTAACTTTGCTCTTTGAAGCAGGGGAGGCCTTAAGGTTTAATGAGAATGCGATTAAAATAGGTGTTAATGGCTGTCTTTCTGTTATGGAGAGTATCGGAATGCTTATTCGCAGTCGCAGCGTTCCTCGCAAGAAAAAAACGGATATGTTTGTATCTGAGTCAAGCTTTTGGATCCGCTCTCCTCATAGTGGAAGTACTCGCTTTTATAAACACATCGGCGCCAGTGTGAAAGAAGGAGACCTGCTTGCTGTGATCTCTGATACTTTTGGAAAGAAGATTTATAGAGTCCATTCGTCTGTCGATGGCATCATTATTGGAGCAATACTACTTCCTTTAGTTAATCAGGGAGATGCCATGTTTCACATCGCTACCTTCAAAAATGCCAAAAAAGTTAAACATGCACTTGATGCTTTTGATGATGAGTTTTTGGTTTAAGAGAGTCATTTTCTTATATGAGGCTTCCATGCAATATTTAGTACTTCTGCTGCTACTATCCTGCTCCCTAAGTGATAAAAGTGAAAAGACATTTAATAAGATGGTGAAGCAAGGGCAGTGCTCACAAGCTGCTAATCACATTCCTGGCTTTGAATATAAAAAAATCGATCATGAACTTCTTTTTTATACCGGACGAACAGCAAGAGTTGCGGTAACGGGATTAGCTTATACAGCGGATGCGATTGTGCTTATTACAGGTGGAATTATTCTACCACTAGGAGTATGTTCACCTGCTTTGCTTATCGAAATTAAGGGGAAGTCAGATGGTCGTTTAAGTGAATTATGCTTACGCACTTTTGGTAGTGAGATTATTAAAAGTGGTGTGGCCAATTATGACTCTATGGGGAAATATACCTGGAAAGAAGGGGCTGATTGGGAGTGCCCCAACTTAGAAAAACCGATAACCTACTTAACGAAAATGGCCCAATGCCATTATGATAAAGGTGAAAAGAAAACAGCAAAGAAGCAATTAGATAACTTACTTAAGAAAGAAGCTTTTAATGGGTGTGTGAGTATGGAACAAAAAGAAAGAGTTCAAGCAAAATTACTTGAATATAAAGGGAAACAATGAGCTTAAAGTTTACTCAAGTAGATGCTTTTACAAGTGAGATTTTTAAAGGAAACCCTGCCGCCGTGTGCGTGATGGATAAACCTGCTGATGAAGCTTGGATGCAAAAGGTTGCGATGGAGATGAATCTTTCTGAAACAGCATTTCTTTATCGTGAAGATGATGGATTTAGCTTGAGGTGGTTTACGCCTGTGCATGAAGTTGATTTATGCGGGCATGCAACTTTGGCCAGTGCTCATGTGCTATGGGATGAAAGGCATTTAAAAACTCAAGAAGAGGCCATTTTCTATACTCGAAGTGGGAGGCTTGCAGCTAAAAAGAATGGAGATTGGATTGAACTAAATTTTCCAACCAAGCCTGCAGAAGAAGTTGGGCCTTTAAAACTTTTTGAAGAAGCCTTCGGAGTAAAATCTGTGTTTACAGGGAAAAGTGATTTGAAATATTTATTAGAATTTGAGTCTGAACAAATAATAAGAGATTTAAAGCCTGACTTTAACAAGCTTGCCCAAGTTGACGAAGGTATTGGCGTTATCGTAACGGCTAAGTCAACTAAGTATGATTTTATCTCTCGTTTTTTTGCTCCTAAATATGGAATTAATGAAGACCCAGTGACAGGTTCTGCTCATTGTGTTCTTTCTCACTATTGGTCTAAAAAACTAAATAAATTAGAATTTAGTGCTTACCAGGCTTCCGTCAGAGGAGGGGAGTTAAAGGTTATTTTAGATGGACAGAGAACTCGTATTGAAGGACAAGCTGTTAGTGTATTTCGCGGTGAAATCTTATAGGTCAATAATAAGCTTATTGACCAACTCATCTTCTTTCTTACTTTCATCAGGAAAATGCTCCGTCAGAATTTCTCCAATAGAAGTAATGGCATTGATGATAGCAGCCGTGTAGTCTCCTTTTTTTAATAGAGGAGTCATTTCACTAATAATATCCTGCCATATTTCGTTTTTAAGTTTTTTCTGAATACCAATGTCAGAAATTATCATGGCCCTTTTCTCCATAGCCGAAATATAGAGTTGAACTCCATTTCTATTTTGTGTCTCAGTGGCCCCATTCATGAGAAAAGACTCAATGGCCTTTTGCTTGAACTCTTCATCCATTTGTCCACTGGTTAAAAGCAGAGTTTTAATCAAGGGAATATAGGCTAGCAGGTATCCTAGAGTTGTACCGGCCAGAAAAGCATAGATAAAATAAACAGGCTCAAGAGCTAGCTCATCAATAAGATAGCACGTCATCAGAGCAATAAAGCTCATAATAAGGGAACTTCGAAAATGGGCAGAAGGATAGAGATCAGACTGTCGTACAATCACGGGGACAATTTCACCATTAGTTTTTTTCTCAGCTGCAACTATGGCCTTAGTAATTTGTTGCTTTTGTTCATTCGTAAACTTCATCACCAACCCCCACTGGCGCCACCGCCTGAAAAGCCTCCACCGCCACCGGAGAATCCTCCTCCGCCGCCGTAACCTCCGCCACCACGGCGAGAGGAACCAGCAAACATTAGAAGTGCTAGAGCTGGATTACGTCTTAGGAGAAGAAAAAAGATAATAAAGAAAATAATACTTAATAATGAGCCTTGTTGTGTTTTCTTCCCACGAGAAGATTTAGCATAGCGATCTAGCCCATCAACCTTAATACCCACATGCTGAAAAACTTGGGCCACAGCAAACAAGACACCTTCATCAAATTGTCCTTGTTTAAAAAAGGGTGTCATTTCAGAGATGATTCTGCCGGCCAGAGCATCGGGGATAACACCTTCTAATCCCTGGCCAACTTCTAAGCGCATTTTTCTTTGATTTTTTGCAATGAGAAGTAAAAGACCATTATCTTCTTTTTCACTGCCAAGTTTCCATTTATCGACTACTTTAATGGAATGGCCCTCAAGGGTTTCATCTTCAAGGTCAGTGACAATCAAGATTGCCATTTGTAACTGGCCCTGATCGCTTACTTGCTTAAGCAGTGAGTTTAGAGAAGATCGAGTTGAACTCTTTAAAAGTTGGGCCTCATCCACCACGGGAGCTGAGAGCCTTGGTACTTCCTTAGCAAAGCAAACAAGACTCAATAAAAGAACAAAAGCGCTTGTGATATACTTCATTAAAGATTTACTTCAGGCGCTTTTTGAATTTCTTCTGCATTCTCAGCTTGGAACTGAGGCATTTTCTCGTGATGATAAAAGAGTGAGTTTACAAAAGACTCAGGTGGAACAGTCACAAGGTTATTAAATCCTTTAATTGATTCAATATAACGGTTACGTGCCACTGTAATTCTATTTTCAGTTCCTTCTAATTGAACTTGCAAGTCACGAAAGTTTTGGTTGGCCTTAAGATCTGGGTATTTTTCAACTACCACCATTAACTTCGATAAGGCAGAGGAGAGTTGTCCCTGGGCCTGTTGAAACTGTTGCATGCTTTGAGCATTAAGCTTAGTAGGATCCACATTGACTGAAGTGGCCTTAGCTCGGGCCTCAACCACTGCAGTGAGTGTTTCCTTCTCATGAGAAGCATAACCCTTGACCACTTTTACTAGGTTTGGGATTAAGTCAGCACGTCTTTTATATTGATTTTGAATTTCAGCAAAAGTGGCTTCAACTTCATTTTTAGATTGAGGAATGGCGCGGAAACCACAGCTGGTTAAGAGAAAAACTCCACAGATAATTAAGTATTTCATAAAAACTCCTTTAATTTGTTAACGGGGCAATATTAACATGAGGATTATGAAATGGTAAGAATTGCTCCATTTAGAGTGCATCGCAACGTAAATGGGAATGAATACATATGAGTTGGAAGAGCTTTAAGATATTTGTAAGATAAGGTCATGATTAAGAAGTTACAAGATTTAGCAAAAGATATCGAGAGCTCATTTGAGGGACAAGAACTTAGTTTTAGTGAACTCTGCTTGGATAAGCTTTCGAAGTTTGAGAATAACCTCTCGCTTAGTGATTTTGAAAATGAAATCGCCCAATTTACTCTTGAAGAGGAATTACCTAAACAACTAAATGTCTATAACGATTTTGGTCAACCTCCAGTGACTATTTTTAATAATGGAAAATTTGTGGTGGATCTTTATTTCTGGATGAATATTGATACTTCTATCCATAGTCATTCGTTTTCAGGGGCCTTTAAGGTTTTATATGGGCGTTCAATTCATGAGTCATACTCCATAAAACCTAAGAAAATTTTTACCTCTGATATGATGGCAACTGAAGTCTCTTTTAATTCAGTCGATTTGATTGAAGCGGGGAGTTGCCATGAAATTATTCAAGGTAACCGCTTTAATCATAGGTTGATTCATCTCGATCAACCCACCATTACTTTATGTGTGCGAACGATTAATAATGAAAATACTAAACAGTGGCATCATTTCTCTAATGGCCTGAGTGTGGAGAAAAAAGATCTCTCCCAAAGTGTGGTGAAATGCCTTTATTATTATAATTATTTATTCACTCAAGATAACCAAAAAGGACTGGATTACTTAGAGAAACTCATACAACAGTGGGATAGTTCAACACTTTTAAATCTCTATGAAAGACTTTCTATGGATGCTATGGAAGTTGAACCTCTGGCCATTGAAGCTTATCAAGATCTTTTTGTGGAGCAATTTGGTGAAACACCTTGGTTTAAACTTTATTTGGATTTCTTTTCGACTTTAGAAGAGAACTACGTTGAGCTTGAGGATGATAGTGCTGAAACTCGTTTTATCCAGCATGCCTTAAATTTTAAATACTCCAAAGGCATGGCAATCGACTTGTTGGAGAAAATCCAAGGG
>CAYGUN010000159.1:0-6777 GCA_964353025.1 uncultured Bacteriovoracaceae bacterium | reverse complement strand
CATCGGCCCTCATTGATTGAGTCACAAAAGCAACTCCTGGAGTCGGAAGAGGTCCCGTGAAAATCGCCTTTCCACCCTGAGAGCAAACGCCAGCAGAAAAAGCATGCTCAAACATATAGCAACTTAGTCTTGTATCTTTTCCAATAATAATAAGTGGTTCTTTATGATCTTTTTGAAAATACTTCGTAACTGCACGACCGAGCATTAAAGCCGTTTCACAAGTCATAGGATGATGATTGGCCCTGCCACGAATTCCATCCGTTCCAAAAAATTGACGCTCATCAGACATAAGTCATTCCTTTATGAAAAATTTGTTGAGAACAAATTACTTCATCTAGTTTACATAGACAAATATCTTATTAGGTTGAATTTCAATCAGGTAAAGACCATTAGGCAAGGTGGCCTTCAGCTCGACCATGGTTTTACCTCTGGCCGTGTCAGGAATTTCAGCAATCACCTGAATTTCATCCTTGTTTATATCATCTTCGTCTCCTTCTTCAGAGAGAACTATTAATGACACTATGCGCTTTTCAGGTTTGCTAACAGTTTTGCTGGTTAAAAACTTTATAGGAATATCTTTGAGAACAAGATTGGCCTTAGTTGGTTTTACTTTATAGCTATAGTAAAGCTCATCTGCATCAATTCGAGTTAATCTATCATCATCCATCAAAGGCAAAACTTTAACCCTCCCTTCTCCCGTAAAATTTGAAATATCAATGGGCATAGTTTGAACACTTTCCAGATCCCTGATAACACTTGATGGACCTTGTAATTGAACGAATTTATTTTCTAGTCTCCCATAAATCATTTTTTGGACCCGAGGCAATTGTCCAGTTGTAATGGCCTTAATCGGTATTTTCTTAATCATTGCCTTTTCAATCTCGAGATAAACTCTAGTGGGCTCCATTTTAGTAACTTTCACCCCAAAAGGCAGATTGATGTCGGTGGGCTTAAATTTAACTTCTATTTTTCCTCGAACTCTTTTCTTTCTCTTAGTCAAATCAATGGTAATAAAATCTTCTTTATCTTGAATAGTTCTAATAAAAGCTCTGGGCCCTGTAAGATGAAACACAACTTCTTTCACGTCTTCACTGGCAATAGCAGTATTTTGAGGAAGAACATAGCGGACATTTACAGTCTTCTCTATTTGAGTATCGGCCGTACCAATAACATAGATCCACATAACAAAGGCGAACACTACTGAAAGCGCTTTGAGAATGTTTCTTTGGAGGTTATTATCCATTTCCTATGCCTTGGCCTTTATTTCAGTAATGACTTCTCTGGTATCTTCAAAAAGAAATTGCCTAATATATTTTCTAAGTGTTTTTTCATCTTCCATAAAATAAAAGACTCCTTGATGACAGATATTCATTCTTCCTGTTTCTTCACTCACAGTAATGACAACGGCATCAGTCAGCTCCGTCAATCCTAAAGCGGCCCTATGCCTGGTTCCATAGTGACGATCGAGTTCCACATTCTTTGATAAA
Organism: uncultured Bacteriovoracaceae bacterium; assembly: GCA_964353025.1. GTDB lineage: Bacteria > Bdellovibrionota > Bacteriovoracia > Bacteriovoracales > Bacteriovoracaceae > CALFYV01. The sequence goes on along the minus strand of CAYGUN010000159.1, from coordinate 5,290 downwards.
GGAAGAAAACATCCTGCTGCTAAAATTTTCTGCTCAGTTACAATGACAGCACCATCATGCAAAGGAGAGCTATTTTGAAAAAGGGAATAAATGACATCGGAATGGATTTCACAATTAAGAATTGTACCCGTATCAGCGTAATTCATGAGCCCACTACTTTTTTCAAAAACAATAATGGCCCCTTTTCTCTCACGGGCCAGAACTCCACAAGCAGTCACCACTTCTTCTACCTGTTCATCTTTGAGCGACTCTCCCCGTCTGAGCCACGTCACTTTTCCCGCGGAAATCAAGGCCGTTCGAATTTGCTCTTGAAATAAAATCATGAGAACTATGAAAAAATATTGAAAGAAGTGATTAAGCATCCAATTTAGAGAGTAGAGCTTATAAGTAATACTAAACCAATAAAGAGATCCCGCCACCATGATTCCAACGATCATCTGTACTGCACGAGTTCCTTGAACCAAAAGGAGAAAACGATACACAATGAATGAGACTATCAAAATATCGATAGCATCAGTGAAGGCGAAATTCTCCAAGTAACTTGGTAATGAGTGCATGTTTTTTCCTATACTTATCTATCGGGTTCCTGGAGACTTTTGTTTAGCTTTGCATTAGTAGAGAAAAGTGTTCAAGTACCTGGCGATTTTGGCTTTTTCCTCATTCCTAAGATATAAAATGACGATAATCTAATATGAAAATATTTTTTATTACCGTCTTATTTGTTTCTCAGCTCCAAGCAAAGCTCATCCAGTTCAAAAAAACAGATGGGCCACAGGAAATAAAATTATCTGCAGAAGATGTCATCTATTCTTCAGATTCACTTGAACAGAAAATTGAAATCAAACAATGCAATAAAAAAGCTGTAAGTTTTTTTGTCAATAAGTATTTAAACTTTCATCCCTCTAAAAGTTATATCAAAAACTATCAGTCCGTTTTACTCAATAAAGATGAAGTCTTCATCTCCCCTAGCAGTTTTGCAAAACTTATGAACTCTAGTACTAAATTTATTAACCTCAAGATCCAATCTCAAATATTATGCTCAAAGTAATCTTACTTACCTTCCTGTTTATAGATTTAGGCTTCGCTTCTAAATGTGACTTTAATGAAAGTAATTTATCTCTATCCAATCAATGCTTAAGTGCTCTCTGTAAACCTCCTTTAGAAAATATCACTTATAATGAAATCATCAACAACGGTATTGAATCTTCCATCGATTACGAAGTTCCATTTGAAACATCTCAAGCACTAAGCAAATTTATCCATTCTGAAATAGAAATTTATAAAATTATTTACTCTTCTATAGTTGAAACTTCACAGGAAACCATCGAGTTTAATTCTGATGAAGCTTTTTTATTAAATGCAAAGCTGTTAGGAACACTATTTCAAAGTCTTGATTTCTCCAGTCTAATTGAAGTTAAGGAAAAAAATGGTATACCTTACCTAACACTCAATAAAGATGAACTCGCTAAGCAGGGCCAAAATATCTCATTTCTAAAAAATAAATCAAGCATACAACTTGAGCCGATCATCAATCTCTTTGAAGTAATATTGAGTGAACCAAAATACAATTCCCTATTTGAACTCAAACCCGATACTATTTCGGTCGACCTCTTTTTAGAGAATCATTTCCAAGGTAATATTGAAGAGTTTTTAAAGGAAGAAGAAGAATTTCATCAAAAATATCGAGTTCTCGCTGAAAATAATTCTCATCCTCTTCTTAGAAAAATATTCTTGGATAGTGCCTTAGACTCTGCCGCTGACTTTCAAACTCTTTCACCTCATCTACAATACCAGAGGATCACTCATCACCAACTTTCACAAATACAATATAACCTCTACTCCAATAAACAAAAGTATTCTTCCTTTCATTATTTCCCCTTAAAACTTGAACAACCAACTGATTTATCCCAAAGAATCAAGGCTGTAAAAGAAGAAACTTATTGGAAGGAAGTCGAAAATCTTGCTACAAGTAATTGTAAGGCCATCATTCAAAAAAATCTTTCACTTTACCCTTCCGAAATTGAGAAACAGCAATTTATTGAGAAATTATCAATAAACTTCAATAACTTTAAAAGTAAATCTTCTAACTATTTTTCCCAAGAGACACTTAATCTCATTCCTGATAATTTTTTCAAACAAAACCTTTACTTTGTTCCTAGTAAAAAGGAATATTTAGAAAACCTCAATCACTCTCTGTCTACTTTTAAAAAAAATGAAAACAGTTTCCAACCAGATAGCTTGATGAACTTAAGTCCATTATTAAAAAATATGTTAACCATAACCGATACGGATGAACTACAACAAGAAATTTCGAATATCTCATTATGCGAAGATATGGATTTTATTTCAATTGAAACCCCAGGCCATATGATACATGAAGGGAAAATTCAAGTTTCTTGGACTGATTTCAGACCACAGACCCAAGGAATAATTACAGCTCATGAGTTTGGGCACTATTTTGCTAATTTATTAGAAAATGATAAGAAGGTTAGCTCTACTAGCAAGGTGAAAAATAAACACGTGAGAGAGTGCCTCTCTGAAATGAGACTAGATATGCTCAATCCAGAACAGCTTGGTCAAATTGCATTTGGCTTCGGTAATCTAGGAACTATAACTTATTCAGAGGAAGATGCCTCTGATATTATTGCTACTTTATTTCAACAGAAGAATTTGGGATGCCTATTACTAAATGAAGAAGATGGACTTTATACAGAAGATATTACAAAACAAGACCTAAAAGATCCTCATGCCAATATTACCTTTAGAACTATTTACTCCCATTATATGAACCATGGGACTATTCCCTCAAGCTGCAACGACTACTTAAAACAAACCACCCCTGCCCTTAAGTTTCAAAATTGCTTTGAATCTCAGGCAAGTAATGAATAGAGCTTTAAATATTCTAGTGAGGATCAATAATATAAAAAATATCTTTTTCCGGAACATAAATCACATTTTCAGGAAGCATTTGTCCTAGATGAGAAACATCACCTAACTTGAGAATACTCTCTTTAAGTTTCCAAAACTGAGCTTGAATTTCAGGGCCAGCATCTCTTATTAAAACGCCGTCAATATATCGTTGATAATAATACCCCTCAGGAGACTTCTGCAAAGGTATCACTTCAAACTTCTTTAGGACACTAAAGCTAGGATAATCTTGTCTTAGATTATCCAGCTCTTCTATCATCCAATTAGTCGATTTTTGAGTCCCTCCCAGACCATCAACGTCTGGAGTCTTATCAATTTTAATCACAATTTTCCGCCCTCGATGCTCGGCCATAAAAGGAACCGCTTCAGTACCATCCTTTGCAAAACGCTTTATATGCTTTTTCTCTCCAAAGAAAGTAATATCCATTTCATAGTTAGGTAATAGCATTCCTTCATGAATTCTTAGGCAATCCAACATACTCATGGAATAGAGGTTATAACTAAATAAAAAAAGCAGCATAAACTTCATCAATTTCTTTTCGGAAATACAGACACAATAAAAAGTAGAGTGTTTAACTTTACTACAAATAAAAAAACTATTCAGAAAGGATCAATAACATAGAAAGTATCCGACTCTTCCACATAAACAACATTAACTTCGACAGGGCTTAAATAGTTTGTTCTTTTAGTATTATTATCTAGAAATTCTACATAATCGGCAAATCGACTTTTAATACTCTCATTTGCATCTCTAACTAATATACCTTCAATATAATCTTGATAGAAATACCCTTCTGATGATTTTAAGTACGGAATATACTTAATTTTTTTGGCTCCATCAAAGTGAGGGAATTCTTTACTTAATTTTTCTATTTCTTTAGTATATTTTTCCACATATTTTTGATTAAGGTCTAATCCATTTTTTTTATCAATCTTAATAACATATTTTTTTCCATCAATTTCTGTTAAAAAAGGAACTGCCTGTTTCCCAGGCTCTGCAAAACGCTTAATCCTCACTTTTTGCCCATTAAATCCAATATCAGCTTCATAGTTAGAGTTTTCCATCTTTTTTTGAAAACGAAGACATTCAATAGGTTTCATTGCCCAAAGTGAAAAACTAAATAAAAAAAGCTGTATATACTTCATCAATTTCTTATCGGTGAGTTTAAACAACAATAAAACTGATCTTTTCGCTCCGCCTTAACCTTTACTTCCAAAGAAGATTCACTATCATTTTCTGAAACTATAAAAGGAATCATCATGACCCCTGAAGCTTTAACATATTGCGGACAACAAACTGGTATATCACTCAAACAAGTTGAAAAAACACTTCTCCTACTTATTAAAGAAGAATGTACGGTTCCTTTTGTGGCCCGTTACCGAAAAGAGATGACAGGAAACTTGGATGAAACTCAAATTCGAGATGTTCAAAGCGCTTATGAACAATACAATGAACGAGAAAAAAGACGAGAGTTCATTTTAGACAGACTTGCTAAAGATGAAAAACTCACACCAGGCCTTAAAAAACAAATTCTTAAGGCCCAAACTCTTTTAGAACTTGAAGATATTTATGCTCCTTTTAAAAGCAAGCGAAAAACCAAGGCCATGGTGGCCCGTGAAAATGGACTTGAACCGCTTGCTAATGATATTGCAAAGTCTCAGAAAAAAATCGAACAATTAAAAGCTGAATTTAGTCCAACTGAGACGATTAAAACTTTTGAAGAAGCTCTTGATGGGGCCCGCCATATTATTACTGAAAGTATTGCTCACGACCAAGAACTTAAAAATGATTTGAGAGAATATTATCAAAAAGATTCTCAACTTACCTGCTCTACGGCCAAAGACTATCAGAAAATAAAAGATCATATGAACTATAAAGACTATTTTGAGTTCAACCAAACTTTTAAAAGTCTACTTACAGAGAAAGCAAGCCATCGCTTTCTCGCCATAAGTCGCGGTAAGGCCCAAAAAGTGCTGAAGTTTTCAATTGAAGTGGATAAAGATCACTGTTTAAATACCATGAACAAAAAAATTGTCTCCAACCAGGGATGCGCTGATATCTTAAGAGATTGTGTTGATGTGGCCTATAAGACTTCCATTCATCCTTCTATTGAAAATGAATTATTCACTAACCTAAAAGAGCTAGCTGAGCAAAGTGCCATTAGTGTTTTTGCTAAAAATTTAAAGAACTTGCTCCTTGCCCCCTATCTTGGTGCTAAGAATGTTTTGGGTATTGACCCCGCTATCAGAACGGGATGCAAGATTGTTGTTATCGATTCAACTGGGAAGCTCATGGTCGATCACGTGGTTTACCTCTCACAAGGAAATGATAAGCAACTAAAGGCCAAGCAAGAGCTAGAGG
>CAYGUN010000158.1:0-6819 GCA_964353025.1 uncultured Bacteriovoracaceae bacterium | reverse complement strand
TCTTAGCGAGTTAGAGAAAATTGAAACTCTAGAGCAGTTGGATGAATTTCTTGAATCATACGATGGAATGAGAAGAAGTGTTGAGTCATCTAGCATATATACGACTACAACTGAAACTGTTACAGATAATAACAATTACCCATCAGAGCAAATGAAAGCAGCTTCAGATACCTCTTCCATTAGTTCATGCCTGACAGACTATCAAGAGTGCTTAGAGAATGGTCAATTAGAAAAGCATCTTAACCAAGATAATGGTAGCGGCCCCCAAGAAGAAATTTTTCAAATTCGTGGGCAAGCACAAAAAGTATTAAAATTAAAAGATAGCATCGAAAACTCTAATCTATACTCCAGTGATGGTGAAATCTACTTGCTTTCACAAGGACTTTTCTCCACTGTTGGCGACTCAATAGCAAATACTGATGAGTCTAGAGATGAGCTTATTTCTTATGCCCAAACTTTTACTGATATTGCCCTAGGCCTTACTCCAGGTGTTGGCCTAGTAAAAGATCTCTACGAGGCAACCACTGGAAAAAATATGGTTACAGGGCAAGAAATGGAGAACTGGGAAAGGGCCATTTCAGCAGTTAGTGTGGCCACACTTGGTCTTGGTTCCCAAATGAAATCAGCAGGGAAAGTGCTTATTAAGATGGGGACAAAGATAAACCTGTTTAATGATGTTACTTCGGTTATTTCTAAATCCACTATTTCTATGGCCGTGCATTTATATGATTCTACAAAAGGACTTGCATTAAGAGGGACTCATGAAATAGGAAAACTTTTAAAAACAAGTGCAGGTAATACATGGGCAAGAATACGCACTATTGGTAATACAGTAAGTGATTACGGGTATAAACTTTTTGATAAAACTTCTAAAATAACAAATGAGATCCCAGCTGACGGCTATTTTGCAAGAGTTATGCCCAGAGAATTTGCAGAGAGCATTAAAAGCGGGATGGGCACATTTACGAGAGAGAGCTTCGATCAAAATACAGGAAAAATAATCAACGAAGCATTTATTACAAGATATGATGAACTTTCTAAAATTAGTGGCCACCAAGAAGTTTCAAAATATCTAGGCCTATATAATAATGCAGCAGGAACAAGTTTAAGAGAGCTTGGATCTGATTCAGTTATTGTTAAATTTAAATTTAAAGGAGATATCGAGCAAACATTAAGATCTCCAATTGAGCTTAAAAAAGCTAGAGACTATGGCTTTATTCATGGAGGCAAAACTAAAGGTGGAGCAAGTGAATACTTAATTAATAATGATGCAGCTAAAAAAGGTTTAATTGACTTAGACTCAGTGGCCATCGAGGAAATAAAACTATGATATACACACAAGAATGGAGTGTTAAAGAATTTGATGAGATGGGAAAAAAGCTCATTGAAATTGATAAATTTGGAAACAATAGACAAGAATATATTCTTTACTATTGTAAAGATGAGGATAAATATTATGCAAAAGGGGGATTCTCAAATGCTTCGAGAGCAGACCTAGATACATACGTTCTTTTAGGAACAGGAGAAGAGCAGAAGAAAAATTTTGATATTCTAAAAAAAAATTTCCCTATTGATTAGTTGTGCTTACTAGTGAACTAAGATTTAACACTCAGACTTATCAGGAAGTTTTAAAGATGCATTTGAAGGGACAATTCATAAAGGTGCTTACAAACCTGGGGAGGTATTCTTTCAAGCTTTACGTGAAGGTCAAACCACTCCTGGGCGTTGGTTTACACCCGTTAAGCCAATAGATGCTGCTCATGTGGACATCAATTTTTTATACCAAATAACGTTCCATTAGAAGATGTGATAGAGGAGATAGTACTTGATTAAATACAAAATAAGTTACGAGATTTTAGGAGAGATAAGAATGGATTCTGCCTTTAATGCAGCTAAAATCAAGCTTGAAGGCGAATTTATTCCCAAAATGGATGAGTATACTTTTCAAGATGTCTCTCTGATATCTGATGATGGCCTAACTTGCTATCTTGTTCAATGGGAAACCAGTAAAAATGCTCCTGGCCATATCATTTGAAAAATAGAGGCCAAAACAAAGACAGTTCAAAAATCAGAGCTAATTGCAGGTTGTTGTAAAAAAGTGATCAATGTAGATAAAGCTATCAAATCTGAAACTTGGGGTTGGGATTCAAAGAATAAAAAAGATATTTATAAAACAATAGAAGTGAACTTTCTTTAATATAGCTAATTCTTTATTTGCTCTTTCTAACCAGCTGGCCTTCAACTTCAGTACAACTAGACATATAGAAAGGATTAAAATATAAGTTCATTTTTATCTTAGCATTCGCTACTGCTAAGGCATTTTCTTTTCTGACAAAATTATTTATCCTCTCCGTATGGTTGCTAAATTTTATAGGAATAAAATAAAGCAACAGAGTTGCACATTCCTCATATTTTTTAATCTCTTTTGAAACTTTATAGACTGCAGGCTTTAATTCATGAGGTGACAAAGTGCCAAACTCCCCCTTTACTACCGTTAACGAACAGCTAGTGAATAAAAAGAATAAAGACCAAATATATATATGCTTACTCATGACAATCTCCCGAGTATTCGTGAGTTTGATAAGAAAACAAAAAAGGGATGAAAACCCAAGTCGTATAGGTGGCCTTTGCATTAAAAATCACATCACTTTTAGGGCAAAGATTTTTAATTTCATCAAAATAAGCGTAATAATTTCTATTTTTAAAAAAAATCAGATAATTATAAGCATTGTAGCTTTTGCTGAAGTGTTGCAATTTCTTATCTACAATAACAAGATCTCCAGCAACGGCCTTCTTTTTTAAAAATTGAGTTTTAAATACATCATGTGAGCAGCTTATTAATAAAAAAGATAACAATAAAATTTTCATCTAGTCCTTAAAAAGAAAAGTTATAAGCAAGATAAGCTTCATTAAAGTTTTGTTCTAATAAATCCCCTGGCATCAGGGTCGTCTGCTTAACTCCAAAGCTAAAAAAACCAGGTTTACTCTGACTTGGAAAGCTTACCTTTCCTCCCCATGAGTAAATAGTCTGATCTCCATAATCTTGAGTTTTTGCTCTTCCATAGCTCACAGTCAAATCAAATAAAAATGAAAAGTACTTGTAATTAAAAATACTACCTACTCCTCTGGCCAAATGGACATCTAAAATAACACTGGCCACTTTATCAGGAGATATAGTTTTGGCCGATATATTATTGGCAAGACCCTGAGATAAGTTTGAACTCTTTGTATACTTAGAGAGTAGAATTCCATAACTGACGTAACTTTCATTTCTCTGGAAAGAGTAATTTAAAGAATAGATGTCTTCAAAAGCAGAGTCCATCACATAAGAAACCCCAAGAGCATGTGTATATTTTGGCAATGGAGCAAGGTTCTGCTCAATAACCATTGCCCCGTAATTATCTACGCTGGGAGCAGCATAAGCGACTGAAATCATTAGTGTAAAAAAAGTAAGCAAAAGCCATTTCATAGGCAGATTTTATGAGGATTTGAACGTTATTACAAGCATTTACGTAAATTCGATGGCACTCATTTTGCAAAAATGAACTATAAGGATTTGTATAATGAAATTTTTAGCTATTTTGTATTTAATCTTATCTACTGGATTTGGGGCGAGCTCTCATGGAGAACTTATAGCGCGAATGCAGCAGAGTTTTAAAAACAAACAATACTCTAAGGCCTTGGCCTTATCTAAACTCTATAGAGAAAGCTACTTGCCAAAGTCTGCTCAATTTTATTCACATAAACCCCTTTTAATGGAGTCTTTCATTTTAAAAAAGCTCTGCTACCACAAACAATCCGAGCAAATTATCAAATTAGGCCTCTTCTATGCAGAAAAATACCATATGCCTACCAAAGTCTATAAGCAATCCTCTGAAAATTTAAAATTCATGGAAATTTTAAAAGGTTGGGAAGACTTTGAAAGCAATAAGAAATTTGAAAAAGATGAAGTCCTCTGGCCAGTAAAGGACTCTTCAAAATTGGATGAGGAGTTCTATCCTCATTTAGATATTAAAGTGAGGGCCCAGTGCTAACCCTATTAATTGCCGCTCTCTTTTTTGCTCCTATGGCCATTGCTAATGAGATGGCCACAGAGCTCGTCAAAATTACCTCGTCATCAAAAGAAGATATTAATTATAAATTACTTGAAGAAAGCTTTAAGCAAGCTGATGAAGCAGCAAAAACACTCTTGGCCTATACTCTCTCATTTGCAAATCCGGGCCAAACAGAAAATCATCCGATCTATTATACTAAATATGCTCTCAAAAAAACAAAATTTCTATCGCCGGAGCAAGCCTGTGAACTAAAGGTCATAACTGCTGATTACCTGCTCAATACTTTTAATCTCCAGTCAGCACAGAAGAATATTGCTGAAATTATCAGTCGTTGTGACGAGAAGTATAAAGACTATGCTCATATCAAAATGGGCTGGATTTTTGTTAATCAGGAAAAATACCAAGATGCTATTAATTATTGGATAAAACATGAAAAGAGTATCGCTCGCTCTGGTCAAAAACCACTTGTTTTAAAGAAGATGGGAGAAATTATTGTCTTGAGCTACTTAAAACAAAAATCTCCTCTTCAAATACCCGCGACTGTTCTAAGTGAAAGTTCTTTGGAAAGAGGTCTTAAAGCAAAATTAAAAGAAATTGAACCTTTTAAATTAGACCCTCATTTTTTAGGCCACTATTCTCAATTTAAGAACTCTACTGCAGAAATATATGATTTCACTCAAAAAACATGTGACATCCAATATCTCCAAAAATACAGTGTTGCAGAAAATATTATTATCAATCGAATAAACCTTTGTCTTTCATCAAAGAGTCCTGATTATAAAGGAATGCTCCCTCTGGTGGAAGAACTACAAGACTTAGCACATCCTGCTTGGTTTATTCGCGCTGTTGTTTACTCCCAGAACAACAAACACGAACAAGCATGTGATGCCTACTTAAGCTCCTACATCCTTGTAGAAAATGAAGAATATCTCAAGGCCATTGCTAAGAATTGCGATGCTAATCAACTTCAAAGCGTCATTAGGCAAATTGGACTTTCTTCTGAAATCATCTTGGATTTTACAGGTAAAAATATTGTTAAACTTACTTTTGAGCAACAAAAAGAAATTATAAACTCTTTGGAACCAGAGTTTTTATCAAAACTCTTCCCTTACACTCTTAGTCACCTGCCTTTAGCTGATTTTATTATTAACAAAGTTACTATTAGTGACAAAATGTATTTTAACTACCTGTTAGTTGGAAAAGTCGAAGACAAAAAACAATTTGTTTCAAGATTTAAAGATACCAATTATCAAATCGCGGCAAAATATATCTGGAATATGGAAATAGAAGCACCTCTTGATATGAAAGTTTGTTTGCAAGACCAGCAGATTCAAAACTTTCTTTTTATGGCAAAACTTAAAAATAATCAATTTGACGAAGAGCCTTGTTTTAGTAGGAACATCAAAACTGACGAGAATCTTCTGGCCCATTTTATTGATTATAAACTGAACCAAAATGCAACTTATCAATTACCCTCTTTTTCTTCATTAACCCCAAAAAGAGATTTTAAAAAAATCAGACAAGATATTTATCTTAACAGTAGAACGAAGAAGTTTAATTTTAAAAATTCATTCTATAAGTATGACGACTATGAATTTTATAAAGTTATTTCTCAGTTAAGAAACCTAAGGAAAAAAATCATGAAAAACAGCTGGATAACTTTAAATATAAAAAAGCAAACACAGAACGAGTACAATAAGAAACTAAAGCAGATTGAAGACATAGCGAAGAGTAAGGCCCAAGATAAAAAATTAATCGAGTTTCTTGAGAGGATGAGAATATGAGGTTTATTTTCATTCTAATATTTATTTTATCTCAGACAGCATTGGCCCAAGAACTCGATCTTGGTATTTTTGGACTTCAGATGAAATTTCAGAAGATGGGTTTAAGTTATGAAAGAGATCTTGATTTCCAAAAAAGTGCTATTTATATCTTTGTCAATCAAGCAGAAAACAAAATCAAGGAAAACCTTATTTCCATTGAAAAAGATGACAATGAACAAAAAGCAATTAAAGCACAAAATGATGTTGAAAAGGAATTTCTAAATGAAGCGCTTTAAATGGACATTCACTTTCACGGTTACTGAGATGCATTTTATTAGTGCTTTCATTATTCTCATGCATATTTTTATTCTCAAATTACCTGATGATATCTTCTATACAAGTCATGTGGCCGAAGCGATGACTGAGAAAGAAGTAGAAAAAGAAAAGGAACTTAGTCCTGAGCAGCGCCTCGAAATGGCATTAGGTAAAAAAATGCGTTTTATTGGCGTCACTTATCTGGGCCAGGTGGATCGAATTTATCATTCAAAGCTTAGTGATTTATTAAAAAGCAAAATTGAAAAGACTCAGACACTCTCAACCAGCCTTAGTGGGCTTGCTCGCTACAAAGAAGACTTTCATGGACAAGATTTTGGAAATGCCAATACAGGAGAATTAATTGAGCTAAATGCAGATGAAAAAATAAAGCTTGCCCGCCGAATTATTGGCTCTAGGAAAGCTCAAATAAAGGGTTGCTACAGTCATTACCAAAAAATAGATGAATTACTTGAAGGCCATGCCTCATTAACCTTAAAACCACTTGATTACAGTAATAAAATCAAAGTTAATTTTAAAGGTATTGGTCAAAAGTCTGTGATCGCGCAGCTCAATTCATGTATATCAGACAAACTAAGTACTCTATCTTTCCCGGCCCAACTTAAGAATGTTGATTATAAAATGATTTTCAATTTCCAATAAGCTATCAATCAGACCTTAAGTATCAG
>CAYGUN010000157.1:0-6835 GCA_964353025.1 uncultured Bacteriovoracaceae bacterium | reverse complement strand
CTACCTTGGTTTAAGGACAGATATAGGCTTAAAGCTCTCTGATTTTACAGTTTTGGTTCAAGAGAGATTTGAAAGCTGGGGAGATAGAGGTATTGCGACCATACAAGATGGTAAGGTAATGCTTTTACCACAAGGCTTTATTATTTTAGATAGCTTAATGGATGAAATCTTCTCTTTTAAGTCTATCTATAATTTAGATTGAATCTATTTACTTATTCAATTTTACAAGTAATCTCAAGCTGCATATAACAGTATCACTCCAGAAGATGTGAAACGAAAGTTAAGCAAATGAAAGAGTGGTTAGAGAGAGTGAAAGAGCAGATGAGAGGGCGAAAGTTTTCAAAACAAATCGGAAACAATCTTTAATCCTTATAAAGTAAATAGACAAGTTGCAAGACAAAGCTATTTAAACCAAAAAAGCAAATAGGTGAAACTAGGAACTTTGAGGGGAAAAAACTTTATAAGAAAATCAGAACTTGGTAGGGAAGTTGAAAAACGGGTACACCAAGGCCTTGTAAAAGGAAAAACTGGTTTTGGCGTGTTGAGGCCCTCGGGCTTTAACATAGGTTTATTGAGCAGGTAATGAGTTCGAAAGAGGTGATTATCTAAACTTTGAATCTTTTGGGTGAAACCTTGAGAGGAAAAAGGGAAAAAACTCAATAAATTCTTGGAGTGAGGTAGGGAAGTCGAAAGACGGGTACATCTTACTAGAATAGGAGGAATGGAAGTAGTAATACTGAAAGGACACCTAGAAAGACCAAGACCTTATTTTTGAAACGTGAAGTGGAAATTGGCAACAAGGAAAACTTCGGCAAGAAACACAATCTTGAGAGTGAATGCTCAATAGAGGAACGAAAGGTCAGTTGAAAAAATAGGGAAACCGCCCCGGGAGCAATCTCGGGGCTTTTTTATTTAAGAACGATAGTTCTTTTAGTTACTTCCCACAGCGCATTGCTATTTATTTCATAATAATATTTTCACAATCTAATTATTAGATACAGTCCATTTTAGAAATGTATTTCTAAAAGATAATTCCATACCCTATAAAGGCTCTATATCTCGGGGGAAGACTAAGAAACGAAGAAGCAGATGAATGTCTGATTTAGAAACACAAAGGTTTCGAGATTGCTCGAGGTGGGGAAAGTTTTTTGGCTTAAAACCCTCGAAAAGTAGAAAAGATGGAAGCTAAGAACTCGGCAGCTTGCTTCCATCTGATCTACCTTTTTTCAAGAGGCTAACCCCTTGTTATTACAGACCTGCTGAACATCTCCAAAATATTAATATTTCTAACATTGACACTGGGCCATTTGAGCCCATCTTAAGCGTAGGGAAAATTTAAAACGAGGACATGAAAACAATGGAAAACCAGACATCTGATTTAGAGGAAAAAATTGAGGCTGAAGCTGCCGTTGAAGGTGAGGAAGCTGTTGATCTAGAGGCCGAGAAGGCCCAAAGAGAAAACGAAGATTATAAGAAGAAATTTCTTTATCTGGCAGCTGAGTTTGAGAATACAAAAAAGCGTTTTGAAAGAGAGAAATCTGACCTACTTAATTATGGTTCAGAAAAGCTTTTAAAATCAATGGTTGATATTGTGGACAACCTCGAGAGAACTTTACAGGCAATCTCTAATGATGAAGATGTAAAGGTTAAAAATATTTTAGTGGGAATTGAAATGGTTCATAAGCTATTTGTTGAGTCTCTTAAGAGATTTGGGCTTGAGCAAATCAATGCCATTGGAGAAGAGTTTGATCCCAGGTTCCACGAGGCCATGAGCCAAGAGGAAGCTGAGGGTAAAAAAGATATGGAAATAATAAAAGAGTTCGAAAAAGGCTATTTGTTAAATGGTCGTCTTTTAAGAGCTTCAAAAGTAGTAGTCGTTAAAAATTAATTCAAAATAGTAAGGAGTAAGAAATGGGAAAAATTATTGGAATTGACTTAGGAACAACCAACTCATGTGTGGCAGTTCTGGAAAATGGAAAGTACAAAATCGTAGCAAACGAAGAAGGACATAATACAACTCCTTCTATTGTGGCCTTTGGAAAAGATGGTGACACTCTGGTTGGTACAGTTGCTAAAAGGCAAGCTGTTACAAATCCTGACAAAACATTGTTTGGTATCAAAAGACTAATTGGACGTAAAGCGGATGCAGCTGAAGTTAAAAAATTCATGGAAGTTGCTCCTTTTGAAATTATTGCAAATAAAAACCAAGATGCTTGGGTTAAAATTGGCGATAAAGAAATGTCTCCTCAAGAGGTTTCAGCTGCGATTCTAACAAAGATGAAAAAATCAGCCGAAAGCTATCTTGGACATGAAGTAACTGAAGCTGTTGTTACAGTGCCAGCTTATTTTAACGATGCTCAAAGACAAGCAACTAAGGATGCAGGTCGAATTGCTGGTCTTGATGTAAAAAGAATTATCAATGAACCAACAGCAGCGGCTTTGGCTTATGGCCTAGATACAAAAGCAGATAAGAATATCGCCGTATTTGACCTTGGTGGTGGTACTTTTGACGTATCAGTTCTTGAGATTACAAGTGATGGTGTTTTTGAAGTTAAATCAACTAACGGAGATACATTCCTTGGTGGTGAAGACTTTGATTATAGAATTATCAACTTTCTTGCAGATGAATTTAAGAAAGAGCAAGGGATTGATTTAAGAAATGATAAAATGGCACTTCAAAGATTAAAAGAAGCAGCGGAGAAAGCAAAGCATGAGCTTTCAAGTACAACTTCAACAGATGTAAATCTTCCTTTTATTACAGCTGATGCTTCAGGGCCTAAGCACTTAAATGTTAATTTGACTCGAGCAAAGTTTGAGCAATTAATTGGAGACCTTCTTGACCGTCTTGCAGGGCCATGTAACACAGCTTTAAAAGACTCCGGTCTTGATAAGTCTGAAATTCATGAAGTTATTCTGGTTGGTGGTTCAACTCGTATCCCAGCGGTGCAAGAAAGGGTAAAAGCTATTTTTGGGAAAGATCCTTCAAAAGGTGTTAATCCAGACGAAGTTGTGGCCGCAGGTGCTGCGATTCAGGGTGGTGTATTAGCGGGAGATGTGAAAGATGTTCTTCTTCTAGACGTTACGCCACTTTCACTTGGTATTGAAACTCTTGGTGGAGTTATGACTAAACTTATTGAGAAGAACACAACGATTCCTGTTAAGAAATCACAAGTATTTTCAACCGCTCAAGATAATCAACCCGCTGTTAGTATCCACGTCCTTCAAGGTGAGCGCGAATTTGCTAATGATAATAAGACTCTTGGTAAATTTGACCTTGCTGGAATTGCACCAGCTCCAAGGGGTGTTCCTCAGGTTGAAGTGACTTTTGATATTGATGCTAACGGAATTGTAAACGTTTCAGCTTTAGACAAAGCAACTAATAAAAAACAAGAAATCAGAATTACTAGTGGTTCTGGTTTAACTGAGGAAGAAATTGAAAGAATGGTTAAAGAAGCAGAAGCCAATGCTGACTCTGATAAGAAAAGACGCGAGATTGTAGATGCTAGAAATAACCTTGATGGTCTGATCTTTGCCACTGAAAAAGTTATCAATGAAAATGGTGATAAAATTGAAGCAGCAGCAAAAACTAAAGTAGAAGAAGCAGTTAAGGAAGCTAAAGAAAAACTCACGAGTGAGTCTTTAGATGAAATAAAGGCTGCTACTGAAAGATTACAAAATGCATCGCATGAGATTGCTCAGGCCATGTACCAACAGCCAGGTGCTGAAGGTGCGGCTGCTGAAGCAGCAGGTGAGTCTGCAGAAGATACTTCTGGGCAAGCAAATGCCAAGAAAGAAGATGACGATGTGGTAGATGCTGATTATAAAGAAGTCTAATTCTTGAACTTTTTAAGAAGGGTCCAAAGTTTGGGCCCTTTCTTATTGGGACTATAAAATGAACAAAAGAGATTATTACGAGATACTAGGCCTTGCGAAAGGTGCTTCTAAAGATGAAGTCAAGAAGGCCTATAGAAAGCTCGCCATGAAATTTCATCCGGATAGAAATCCTGATAATCCAGAAGCAGAAGCAAAGTTTAAAGAAGCCTCTGAAGCTGCAGATGTTCTTTTAAATGATGACAAACGCAGGGCCTATGATCAATTTGGTCATTCAGGAGTAGACGGTCAGGGCTTTGGAGGCTTTGGCGGTGGAGCTCAAGGTTTTGGTGGTTTTGAAGATTTAGGAGATATCTTTAGTGATATATTCGGTGATTTCATGGGTGGTGGAGCTCGTGGTGGCGGTGGCCGCAGTCGTGGGCCTCGTGCTCGTCGTGGCGAAGATATTCAAGAAGTTGTGACAATTAGTTTTGAAGAAGCTGCTTTTGGTCTTGAAAAAGAAATTGCTATTACTCGAAATGAATTAAAAGAAGGCAGTACTCCTCAGACTTGTGATATGTGTGCGGGCCATGGTCAAGTAAGACGCCAGCAAGGATTTTTTACTATTTCTCAAACATGTCCAAAATGTGGTGGAATGGGTGAGAGCGCTGAACTGATACGAAAGAAAGTAAACCTCTCTGTGAAAATTCCGGGAGGAATTGATGAGGGGCAAAGATTAAAACTGACCGGAGAAGGTGGTCCTGGTGGAAATGGCGGTCCGAGAGGAGATCTTTACGTCTTAATTCGTATAAAAGAGCATGATTTTTTTACAAGAGATGATTTTGATGTTTATTGCAATGTTCCTATAAGTTTCTCCCAAGCTGCTTTAGGGGCAGAAGTTGAGGTCCCCACATTGGCAGGGAAAGTTTCCGTGAAAATTCCATCAGGTACTCAAGCCGGTAAGAGAATGCGGCTTAAAAACAAAGGAATTACCAGACTAGGTGGCTACGGTTTTGGAGATGAAATCATTACCATCCACGTGGAAACACCTTCTAAGCTTACTGATGAGCAGAGAGAGCTATTTGGACGCTTAGCAGAGCTGGAACAAAAAGATTCCAATTCTCCTATGTCCAAAGGATTCTTTGATAAGGTTAAAGAGTTATTTCAATAGAAGACATCTTTCTTATACAGATTAACTGACTTAAATATTAGATTTTTGACCTGCTAATGGCAGGTCTCTTTTTTGTTACATGGACGAGCGAGCAATTTCTCGATAAAATTGAATAGTTATTTTGTATAGAGAGGTTGCAGTGCAAAAAATAGTAAGCCTATTTCTGCTTTTAATTCTTTTAGGGTGTTCTGGGATTAGTATGATCTCTGGAAATTACTCTGATGAGTTTTTGAAAAAGATTGAGGAAATTAAAATCATCTATAAGCAAGGTGAAAACGAATTTGCTTTAAAAAGACTTAGCAATATTAATGATCAGTCTTTAAATCCTGCTGAAAGAGCAATGAAGTATAATCTGATTGGTGTGATTTATTTCTCTGATTTTAATTACCAAAATGCCATTACAAATTTTAATGAAGCTTTAGTGACAGCAGATGCTGACACCTCTTTGAAGGCGCAGGTAAAGTTAAACCTTGCAAGTGCCTATTTCAAACTAGCTAATATAAATGAAGCTTTTACCTATATCCAAGATGTGAATTACAAAGCATTAAAACCTAAAGAAGCAAAGAAGCACCACTATTTAAGTTATGTACTTTCTCAACAATTAAATAATACGCCGATAGCAGCCAAATCACTTTTTCTACTTACTTCAGATGTAAAAAGTTTTCAAGATTTTAGAAACTCTTCCTATAGTGAGTCTTTAATTGATTATTTTTTCAAACTAGATGATTCCTCAAGGCTGAGGTTACTGCAAGAGTTTGAAAAAGAGCGTTATATCAATGTGGCCTTTATGGGGAAAATGGAAGCAGAGAAGCTTTATTATTCAGGTCAAAAAGGTCGAGCAAGAGATATTGTTGGGTGGTTATCAAGCTACTATCCCGAAATTGAAGAGGTAAGAGAGTTTGTAGAAGATTTTACTTTTAGAATGGAGAACTATTCAAAAATTAATCCTAATGCCATAGGTGTTATCCTTCCGTTATCGGGTAAAAAAGCCTCTTTTGGTCAAAAGGCACTTAAGGGAATAGATGCGGCCTTAAACGATCTGATGGCCATTCATTCAACTGATTCAGGTGTAAAATTAGTGAAGCCTGAAGTTTTCACAAAAAATTCTTATAACTCAAATATTGTTGGCGCTATGTCGGTCAGAGAATTGGTGGAAAAGCATTACGTGTCAGTAATCATCGGTGGATTGTTTCCGGATACTGCCAAAAAAGAATACCTAGAGGCCAAAAGATTTGGTGTTATTTATATTTCACTATCGCCTATCTATCTGCCTAAGGATGAAAAGAATCATTTGTTAATTGAAGTTCCAGGTTCTGTTGAGTCTCAAGTATCGGCTGCTTTTTCAGATTCAATGCTAAGTCGTTTTGGAAATAAAGTGGCCCTGCTTTACCCTGATAGCGAGGGAGGAAATGCCTATGTTAATGAAGTTTGGAGACAGGCCAAAGCAAAAGAAGTTGAGCTAACAAGCATTCACTCTTATCAAAAAAATATTACAGATTATAGGGATTCTGTTGAAAAGCTATTGGGACTTAAGTTTACGAGAGAAAGATCTGAAGAGTATGACATTTGGAAAGATATTTATGATATCCAAGGTAAAAGAACAGTTAGGCGTCTACAAACACTAAGTCCTATTATTGATTACGACTGGGTTTTTCTGCCAGCTTACCCTCATGAAACATTGCAAATTGTTCCGGCCTTTAATTATTTCGATGCACTTAATACCCATTTTGTGGGAGGCCCATCTTGGAGAAGTCGGTCACTTATTAGAGAGCAAAAAGATTTGGGGAATCTACATTTCGTAGGAGATGACCCTAATTTCATAGATACTGAATTTCGAACACGCTACTTTAAAAG
>CAYGUN010000156.1:0-6888 GCA_964353025.1 uncultured Bacteriovoracaceae bacterium | reverse complement strand
TAAAAATTGAAGTTAAGCAAAATCCTGAACAAGCAGAAGTGGTGGATGAACTTGCGGGACTTGAAGGATTTGAGAAACTTACTAAAAAGTACTGTAAAAACATTAAAGAGAGAAAAGAAAAAGAGAAGAAAAATTGCGTCTTAATGCTTGCAAAAGGCCTTGAAGTTCAAAAAGAGTCTCTAACAGAATTTACAAAAAATACCATTGAAGGCCTACCTGTATTCGACCAATTGGATTTAGAAACAGATTGTAGAGAGGCAGATAAAAAAATTGATTCCTCTTTTGAGATCATCTGTGATGAAAAATTTTACTTTAACTATATGGCGGATAATGAAGCCGATGCTGATTTAGTTACACTTATTTCAAAATGCTCTCAAGAAGATGGTAAAGAGAAGCAACTTGATTGCATGAGTAAGAAAGTTGAGAATTTTAAACCCGATCAAAATGTCATTGAAAAAGAGGCCCTTGTTGCAGAACTTAAAACAAAGTACTGCTCAGACGAAGTGAGTAAAAAACAGCAAAAATGTGTGGATGATTATAAAGATGATTTAAAGTCACTTGCCAGAATGTTCCAGTCAATTGATGAAGTCTCAATGCTAGGAAATGCAATGGACTCATCATCATGCCAAGATAAATTTGTAGGAAAATCCGACATTGATGAATGCATTGATTTTGTTTTCTACCAAGTTATGGCAGACAATGACGCTGAATATATGAAAGCATTTGCTGCTTGTTCTAAATCACCTCAAAAAGAGAAGTCTAACTGTATAAAAACAGCAATGACAGCAGGAGATTTCAATAAAGATTCAGATAAAATTAAAGGTAATTTTTTTGAAAAATTTTGTACCGATGAAAAATTAGAAAAAGAAAAAAAGAAGTGTAAAGATGAGTTTTTATCTAATATTGATTCTTTGAAAAATAATCTTAGTGAGCGAAGTTACCCTCCTCTATCAAAATTTGATCTTACTTATTACGACCAAACATGTGGTAGTCGTAAGAAAGAACTAGGAGATAACTGTAGGGAACTCTATCTAATGGATTATTCAGTGGGACAAGCTGATACTGCTTCTTTCTCAAAAGTAATCAATGATTGTGCTAAAGAAAGAAAAAAAGATAGACCAAATTGTATCGAACTTACGATTTCAGAGAATGTAGGAGGAGAAATTAAAGCTCCTGGTGGAATTGGTATCCTTATCAAAAGACTTGATATTGCAAAAGCACGCTATTGTGATGGTAAAGATAATGAAGCTTGTTTAAAGAAAGTAATTGAAAACGTTGAAAAATGGTCAAAGAAAGGACATTTTCCTGGAGTCGCCTATAACTTCTGTACTATCCCTGAAGCAAAAAACTCTTATTCATCAAGTAGCACAAGCTTTAAAAATAATTATTCAAGCCAATTAGTGAACACTAGTAGTGCGAAAGATATGTGTTTTAATGATACAACCCTGTCATTTATCATCCCTAAAGTTGACGACGAATCAGGATGGCTTTCAAAAGACAATTATGAATATGCACTTGAAAATTGTGAAAAAGACCCGGCCATCTTTTTGGCCCAATATCCAGACCTAAAAGATTCATATACCAAAAAAGCTGATCGACAACAAAGCAGAAGTGATAAAAGAGCGGCAAAAGGTAAAGAAGGAGAAGGATTTTTTAGTAAAATTGGAAATACTCTCGGTCTTGGTACTGGTGATAGTGACTACATGGTTTGCCTGGAGAGAACTCTTGCTGGAAAAAAACCTACTGACCCTGAATTTAAAGTTGATACTGTTCCAGAAGAACCACCAACTACTATTATGGCCACCTCTTCTACTTGTGATGTCCTATACGATATCTACCTTTCAGAAATAACCTGGGCCGAAGGGAATACTTTAAATGACGTTGTTGTAGAACGTGATAAATTAGAAAAAATGACGACTCTCTGTCGTGAAAACTACACTCCTCGTTATAACCAAGTCATGATTACTCAAGCTGGAAATCAAATTATTGATGAGGACAGTGAATTTACAAGCTCAGAAATTGTTGTAAGAAATGGTGAACTCTGTAGTGCTCATGCTGGGACATTTAACCTCATGCAAACAAAAGATGATACGAAAGTTTATTTAAAAGATTTAAAAGCTCTTTGTATCGAAATGAGTGCGAGTGGCACTGGTGATTATTGCAAGGCCTTCGAACAAGGCTCTGAAGCTTATCAGAACTGCAAAAAAAGTATTAAAACAGCTGCTACTAACAAGGCCTTTGAGATTGGTCCTTGTACTGAAGATGCTCTTGTACCTAAGGTGCAAGAAAAATGCTCTCAGTACGTTGGTAATGTTTCAGCTTACGAAGATTGCATGAAGTCAATTAAATCCGCTTGTGTTGCTGGTACTGTAGGAAAAGAACTTCTACGTAATGTTGCGAGTGAGCTAACAAAATTACCAGGACCAGTTGGTGTCATTGCAAGTATCGGGCTTGATGCTTCAGCTTGTGTTCCTCCTGGAATGTTTAAAGGCCGTGCTAAACTTGATACAGGTACTTATGTAGAAGCTGGGGCCATTGCCTACCATTGTAACTGGAGTGCTGGCCAAGGTACCACACGAGCAATCTCTGCAGCTAAAGCAATGTGTGATGAAAGAGTGAAAAAGCTTTGTGGTAAAGAGGAATTACCTGCAGATAATCATATCTGTGCTAGCTCAGTTTCTCAAGCAGTAGGAGCTTGTTATAAAATTGGAGATAGTAAGACGGTTAGTAATGCCGATTGTTTGAACTCTAGAAGTGCCTTACAAAAAGCTCAAAAAGAAGCAAAAGAAAGTGCTAAAGGTTTTGATCAAAAAGAGTATGATGAACTAAGAAAAATATTCTTTGACACAGAAGGAACTTTTGACGGAGATAATACAAAAAAAGACCGGTATGTAGAACTACATTTACAAAATTATTCAATTGATGGTTTTAAACTTGTAGATGGTGAAAAAGAAAAAGCATCTAATGGTATTCAAATGGCAAATCTTCATAAGAAAGTATTAGAAGATCATGCCAGTAATATTTGCAAACAGGCCCGCGAAAACAATACAAGTCAAACTCAATTAACAGATGAGCAAAGAACGGAATTTAGAAATTGCGCTGCTGCAGTCGATTGGACTTCTGGGCTTAAGCAAGCTGATAATAAATTTAGACTTACTGATACTGCTAAAGATCCAGACCGAAGTGCTGAAGCAGGGCTCTGTCTCGCAGGTGTTGGTCTAAGCTACCTAGGAATGATTAATCCTCAAATTGCTGAATATGGAAATGCCGCCCTTGGAATGGTCAATTGTATGCGACAAGGTCCCAATAGTAGACAACGAAGAACTTGTCGAAATTATAGAGAAACAGGGTTTAGTCATACAGAAACACTGGATGGAGAAACCAGCACTGGTGTGTCTGTGGACCCATGTACTTCTGATGATATGAGAATTAGAAGAGGTGAAAGAGATTCATGTCTGATTGAAGGTATGGGCTCCCTACTGGCCGATAAACTAGGTCTTAGTGAAAATGGTACAAAAGTCTTCAATGCCGCTATTGGTGGTGCAGCGGACATGAGAAAATGTGTGGCCTTACCAAAGCCAGAGTTTACTTCAGGGATGTGCGCGGTTGGTGGCGAAAAAGAAGATAGAACTGCCTGTGGCGCTGAACGCGATAAAAGAAATGATAAAACAGGATGTATGCTAAGAGCAGGTCTTGGAGTAATGAGTGGTCTTTTTGGTGATAATGAAGAAGCAAAATTAATGCTTGATCTCGCGGGAGCAGGCTTAAATTGTATTGGAAAAACCAATACTCCTGCTAAAAAAGATCTGACTCAATGCCTTGCTTTTGGGGCCTTCAATGCGATTACAGCAAATATAAAAAATGAGACCGTTAGAGAGATACTCACCGTTGCTCAAAATGTTGGAGCTGCTGCTATTGCAATGAAAGAGTGTACTAAAAGCGCTACCGAAGCAACAGGTAACTCAAGTATTGATAAAGGTGCCTGTATTGCAGGAGCTTTAACTGGTCTTATTCCAGGAGATGCTGGAGCGTATCTTGGATTTGCCCTCCAAGGATTTCATCTAATCCCTAAAATCTATAGAGCAGATTCTTGTCCATCTTCTAGGCTTATGGGGGCGAGTGCTTTAGTTAGTCTTGGAGGAGATTTTGCCACTTATATGAAGCAATCCTCTGGTAATAAGAGCCTTAATGCTAAAATTAAAGATAAAGAAGGAAATGCAGATAATTATAAAAAACGTTGGGGTACTTATCCAAAAGGCTATGACCCACAAGTTGAAGCTTATAATACTCAAATTCAATCACAGCAACTGGCCTATGATATACAAAAATTAAAACTACCTTTTCTTATTACCAGTACTGCCCTCTCTGTTACTGCACAAGTTATAACTTATATTGAATATGCAGCAGCCGTTTCAGCTTGTTATGGAGGGCCTCAAGCAGTTGTTACTGCGGCCACATGTACTGCTGCGGGTGCTGGTGAGCCTGTTACTCCGTGGTGTCCAGCAGAGAAAATGTCATTCAAATTTGGAGCAGATGAAGGTGTTATTGCCGCCTGTGCAGGTGATGCCTTCCAGCCAGGTGCTTTCTTGAGTATGCTCTCGGGTGTGGCCATGAATGCTGCTGCTGTGGCCGCCGCAAGTCAGGGAGTTGATGATCCTGAAGGAAGTTCTAATGATAATAATAGATCTTCTGCCAGTTCAGTGGATCCTGATAGCGTAGTCAATGAAAATACACCACAGTATAATACTGAATCATCAGGACAAAGCACAGAATCTCCTAGCACACCTCCAGATCAAGGTTTTTACAACCCTGCTCAAGTTGATAAACAAATTTATGACTACTACGACCGCTTTAAACCAAGGCCCAAAAAATATACTCCTGAGGAAAATAAAAAATTTGTCCAAAATCTTATTAGCTTAAAAGATTCAAAAGATATGCAGGTTATTTTCAAAATTATAGAAGAGAGTACTTCTGAAATCGATGCAATGATAAATTATAAAGAGTATCATTCTTATAACGCAAAAAATACGAACCGTTCAACTTCAATTTATGAGTATGAGGCCTTTAAACAGAAACTGGCAGCAGATGGTGTTGATTTTAATTTTAAAGAAACAATTGCAACTCTTAAAGAATCCTTGGGCCAAGTAAAACTTATATCGGATGCAACTGCTCGAGATGAAAGTAAACCTGATATTGAAGGCGCTCTCGTTGGAACGGCAGAATCTGTATTCACAGGGTCAGAAAGTTATCAACCAGGCTCTCCTATGAGTTATGCCAGTGATATTGTTTTTTTAATTATTAGTAAAGCATTCGATGAACGAACTGATGACTTTGCTGGTAAGAGGACACTACTTTTTGTCCTTAGAAAGGTCACTCAAATTCTTATGTGTGCAGCTGGAGTTGAAATTAATGTGGCCATGTCATCAACTCCAGGAAAAATAGCAGTGGCCCTTTATTCAGGTTATACAAATGGAAAAGTAATCGAAGAGTCCGTCAATGGACTTAAGGCCATGAAAGATCTCTTGAATCAAACAAAAAAGACCAGACAAGATTTTATTGATGGCAAAGTTCAAGATAATCCAGCAGAGGCCACATCTTATATTGAGTTTGATGAGTTCAACGAATATCTGAAAAAACCATTTGATATGATGTTTGAATCTGCCTACGCATCTAACCAAGGCACCAAAACCTATATCTGCTTAGATGTAAAAGGTAATATAAATCACAAATGTGAATGTGCTAAATCTAAATTTGGTTGCGCAAGACCATTCCCAAAGTCTCACCTTGAAGACCCTGCTTTACGTTCTGCTTCTCAAGCATTTGGTGATAAAGAGTTTAAACCTATTTTACAATCAGTGGGCTATCTCTCGCAAAATGTGACAAATGTTTTTAGTGGTTCTCAAGCAATAGAAGATATAGATATTGAGAAAATGAAATTTATTACTGATAGAATGCAAAATGCAAGCAATAAGCTTCTGGAACAAATGAATAATAAGAGAATTGCATCAGGACAGAAGCCTCTTGATTTAACTAATGGGCACAAGTTAATGGAGAATAAGTATACAAGTTTATTTCCACCTCAACTAAAAAAGGCACTTGATAATAACAAAATTAATATTAATGACTTGAAGTCAGAAATGAGACAACTTAAAAAACCTGGTAAGGGCAAAGGAACTAGCTCAACTCGTTCAGGACTTGCCCATTCAGGCAGTTCTTCATCAGGCTTTGAAAACTCTAATTCAGCACAAAGTGAGACTCCTAGTACAGGTCTTATCACAGACCAACTTAAAAAAGTTGATAAAGACCTCTTAAGTGACAAAGAAAAAGAAGAATTGGACAAGAAAGAACTCGCAGCAAAAGAAGCTCAGAAACTTGCAAATGTAATGAATAGCAAATATGACTTTGATGCTGTTGAAAAGGCCAATAACCGCGATCTCGCCAGTGATAAAACCCCAGTTTATGTGAAAGAGTCTGACCTATTTGGAATTATTAGTAATCGGTATAAAGAGGTTTACAAAGAGCCTGCACCTGCTGCGAGCAAAAAGCTTTAAAATCAATATCAGTGATTTTCTGACCGACTTTAATTCCCTCTACTTTTGAATCAATCACCACACCTTTCTTAAAGATAAGCTTTCCTTCATATTCAAAATAGGGAGTTTCTCCTATCAGCCAATCCCAGCTTTTCAGCCGCTCTGATTCACCTAGAATCCCCTCACTAATAAAAGACGTATCAATGACTTGCTTATCCTCTACCCCAAAACTTTTTTGTAAAGAATTAATAACACTTTCAATTGCAAGTTCAGGATGAATTCTTTGCAAACAAAGACTTTTACTTCTCACCGATGCAATACTCTTGGATTGAATGTCATATTCCGGGTCTTTTAAAGA
>CAYGUN010000155.1:0-6899 GCA_964353025.1 uncultured Bacteriovoracaceae bacterium | reverse complement strand
CAACATCAGCGAGATATCTCGCAATACCAGAGTTAGTAGAAAGTGAATTCATCAGCTCCACTAAATATCTATTTTTTGCCATCTGTAGACTTCTCTCATCAATGAACTTCGCGCACGACCTTTGTAATTTTTTTCTCATGTCTTTTTCTATCCATCTAATCCCGACTCGAGGAAGTAGCTCTGCTGAAGCAAAAAGAAGCCCCGACTTATTTAAAGCAATATTTCCTGCATATAAGTTGGAGAAAACAGGCCTTTTGGTTTCAACATATTTTTTCTGTAAAAAAGAGCTCTTCCCTTCCCCTAGCAGTAAAGTGACTAACTCTAAGACATGAGAATCATAACTTCCTTCAGGAGCTCCAAGGAAACTCAGCATAATAATGGGGTTTTTCGACATCCCTCTTATATCAAGTCTATTAATGCCTGCACCTTTAGCGTGGAAAACTTCATCGGCCACAACCTCTTTACTCTTAATCTGTGAGTAATACCTATCAACTAGTGAGTGAACGCTATCAGGAGAAACGTCACCCACAACAAAAAGAACTGTGTTATTTGGCACATAATAATTTTTATAGAAATCCATGATTTGCTGGCTCGTTACGTTCGAGATATCTTTTTTGCTACCCAAGACGCTATGTCCGTAGGGTAAGTTTCTAAAACTCTCTGTAAACATATTGTCATAGAGTTTTCCGTAGGGAGAATTTTCAACCCGAAGCTTTCTTTCTTCCTGAATCACTTTTCGCTCTTTTTCAAATGAATCAGGCTCAATTGATAGATTGGTTAACCTATCTGACTCTAAAGAAATAATGTCTTCTAACTTATCAACCGGAGATGAAACATAATAAACGGTTGAATCAAATGTCGTATAAGCATTTGATGTTCCCCCAAAGGCCTCAATGATTTTATCGTATTGCCCATTAGGATATTTAGGCGTTCCCTTAAACATTAAATGTTCAAGAAAATGACTAGCACCTGTTATCCCTTCACCTTCATGGCGAGATCCTACATTAACCATGGTATAAAAACTCACTATGGGAATATCACTTCTTGGAATAACCACAAGTTTTAAACCATTATCCAGACGATACTCACTTGCCTTAAAATTCACTTTTTCAAAACTGGCCTTGTTTTGATAAATATAATCAAGACCACTATCTGGATCAGTGACTTGCTCACCAAGCATAGAGCAAGAAAACAACAGCGCGAGCAATAACCAATAGTAATTTTTCATTTTCAATATCCTATATTCACAGTAGTCTCATTCTATGACGAGGTAGACAGTGAATCAATTGAGAATATTAGGTACCGGGACAAGTACTGGAGTTCCTGTCATAGGTTGCAAATGCGAAGTTTGTCTTTCAAATGACGCAAAAGATAAGAGACTACGAACGTCTGCTGTTATTACGACCTCCACAAATAAGAATTTTCTCATTGATACCGGTGCTGATCTCAGAACCCAACTACTCACCTATAAGATTGATAAGATTGATTGTGTACTTATCACTCACACTCATGCTGATCATGTTCATGGGATAGATGACTTAAGGCCACTGTGCTTTATCCAAAAAGATAATATTCCTGTTATTACTCATGAACTTGCTTGTGAGGAGTTAAGACTAAAATTTCCCTATATTTTTATGCGTGAAAAAGTTTTCTCCAAAGATAAGCCCATTCTTGGAGGAGGAATACCTCTACTTGACTTATATAGTATTTCTGAAAAAAATCCTCTCGCAAGTGAGGATTTTCATTTTCACCTACTGCCCCATGGCCATTTTAAAACCATGGGAATTGTTCATTCCAAGATGGCCTACTTCACAGATGTAGCAGAAATAACCAGTGAAGTTTTGGATGACTTAAAAAGTCGCCAACTTGATTTATTCATTGTGGATTGCTTGCGCAGAAAACCTCAT
This sequence comes from uncultured Bacteriovoracaceae bacterium, assembly GCA_964353025.1. GTDB lineage: Bacteria > Bdellovibrionota > Bacteriovoracia > Bacteriovoracales > Bacteriovoracaceae > CALFYV01. The sequence continues at coordinate 4,992 of CAYGUN010000155.1, read as the reverse complement.
CAAACTCACTTGCATCTAGAGCAAGCTCTTGAGTATGCAAAATATATCCAGGCCAAAAAGACGCGCCTCATCCATTTCTCCCATGATTTTTCACATCAAGGACTGGTGGATGAGCTGAAAACTTCCACTGACTTTGATGTATTGCCACTTTATGATGGGGAAACCCTCACTTACTCATAGCGTTATCCCCTTTTTTCCAGACAAAAAAAAGGTAAGATGGTAGAAATTTTATGAAATATTTAATCTATAATTTGAGAGAAACTAATGAAAATTGCAGTCCCTAAAGAAATTAAAAATAACGAAAACCGAGTAGGACTTGTTCCCTCTGGTGTTGCTCAACTCGTAAAAGATGGCCATGAGGTTTTCATTGAAAAAAATGCGGGGCTTGGAATTGGTCTTACTGACAAAGATTTCATGGAGGCCGGGGCAAAGATCACTAAAGATATTGAAGAGACATTTGCTAAAGGTGAGATGATTATAAAAGTCAAAGAGCCTCAACCATTGGAGCTTAAACTTTTAAATGAAAAACATATTTTATACACCTACCTTCATCTTGCTGCTGATAAAGAGTTAACACTCGGGTTAATGAAATCAGGCTGCACTAGTATTGCTTACGAAACCATTCAAGAAGATGATGGCTCTCTTCCCCTTTTGACTCCAATGTCTGAAGTCGCAGGAAGAATGGCGGCCCAAGTTGGTTGTACTTATCTACAACTTGATAAGGGTGGAAAAGGAATGCTCATGGGCGGAGTGCCTGGAGTAAGAAAGGCCAAAGTCACAGTTATTGGTTGTGGAATCGCCGGCACCAATGCCATTAAAATGGCCATGGGTTTAGGAGCAGATGTAACGGCAATCGATCTTTCACACAAAAGACTCGCCTACCTAGATGATATTTTTGAAAATAGAATCACAACTTTATATTCTAATCCTTATAATATCGAAGAATGTGTTATTCAATCAGATCTTGTTATTGGGGCCGTGCTGGTTGCTGGGGCCAAAGCTCCAAAGCTTGTCACAAGAAATATGATTTCTAAAATGGAAAAAGGCTCTGTTGTAATTGATATCGCCGTTGACCAAGGTGGATGTATTGAAACTTGCAAACCCACAACTCATGAAAACCCAACCTTTGTAGTTGATGGAGTTATTCACTATTGTGTGGCCAATATGCCAGGTGCGGTTGCCAGAACTTCAACATTTGCTCTGACAAACAATACAATTCAATATGCGCGTATTATTGCCAATCTTGGCCTTGATGATGCGATAGCTCAAGACCACCGGTTACTTAAAGGGGTTAACACCTATAAAGGCCAATTAGTATATGAGCAAATCGCTTCAGATCATAATTTGGAATTTACTAAGCTAACTCCTTTGAAGATTTCCTAGTTTTCATGATAAAATAGAGCAAAGGATTGTTCTTTGACTGGAAATGCTGGAATAGACAAAATTATACTGCTTGTTTGCTTACTGATGACCCTCGTTACGTCTGGTCTGACTCTCTATGCCCATATGGGAATTAAAAGACCACCTATTGATGAGCAAGCAGAATTTGATTCTCTAGTCGCAGGGGCGAAAAGAAGATCACAATCTGAGGCCGTGCCCATTAAGAAGCTCACCATTAATTTGTACTCAAGATCAACTCGCTTGCGCTATTTAGATATTCAACTAAATATTTTACCATTTGATTCTAAGCAAGCTGAAAAAATTCAGCAATTTGAATCCATCATCGCTGATTCTGTTATTACGATTGCAGGGGATATGGAAGCCGAAGAAATTAATTCTGTTTCAGGAAAGATCATCTTAGAGAATAGAATTAAAACTCACGTCAATTCAATCTCCAAGGATCCTATTATTAAAAAGATCTATTTTTCTAGATTTGTTATTCAATAAAAATTATTCGTTACTTTCTTTAGCAGCAGCTCTTGAACCTAGGGCGATGAAATTTTTTGAATCATCTTCTAAGTTTTTTAGGTAAGTTTGAACATCAGATGATGTGATTATTCCTTCTGAAATTAATCTATCTCTAACTCTAAGATCTAATTTTTTCTCTTCTAACGCTTGATTTAATTTCATTGTATTTCTCCAGTATAGATACTGATATCAATTAAATGACTACTTTACAAGTCCTCTTGAACTATTGCCAGAACTTGGGGTCTTGCTCGTTGGGTTTATCACCTTTTATTAAGGTCAGTTTCTTCTTTAGTTGCTGTTTTTCACGCTTTTTAAGCCACAATCCAAACCCTTGCCCCTTGGATTTGCCTGAAACGAGCTTTAAGTAAATAAAACCACAGGCCATGGCCGCCAAATGGGCCCAGGATGTTTTAGCATGGTCTGAAAAAATGGCCATATAGAGCTGAATCCCGGCCAGGAGAGCACAAAAATACTTCGCCTTCATAGGAAAAAAGAACATAAAAGTTAGCAGTCTTTCACTGAAAATGATCCCATAGGCCATGAGCAGAGAGTAAGTCATCCCGGTTATGCCCATGAGTGGAAAATTAAAGACTGCGGAATCAGAAAAAAGCGCCAAGCTTACGAGTAAATAAAAAAGTCCGGCCCCTAGGGTGCTGACAAAAAGAAACTTCAAATAGAACTTCTGTCCCCAGCGGCTCTCAAGATCACCACCAATAAACCACAGGACTAAGCCGTTAAATAAAGCTTCAACAAAACCTCTTTGAATCAAAGGGTAAGTTAAGAGCTGATAAATATGGCCGTTTAAAACTCCCGCTGCACTTAGGCCCAAATAAGAAGCGAGAGAAACGCCCATGCTTTGCTTACAGATAGATTCGATAATAAAAAACGATCCTATAGTGATAAGGAGAATTTTATTAGCTTTCGTTAATGGAGGGGCATACATCTGAACACTCAAGGCTACCTCTTCTGGGAAATCTCAATTAAAATTCCACCGGTTGATTTAGGGTGGATGAAGTTTACTAAGCAATTATCGGCTCCCTCAAAAGGAGCATCATAAATAAATTTATAACCTTTTAGGACCAGCTCATCCTGTCTTTTCTGGACATCGGCCACTCTAAAACAAAGATGATGAATTCCCTCCCCCTTGCTTTTAATAAACTTTGCCACTGTACTCTTATCGGAAGTGGACTCTAGTAATTCAATTCTGGCCTTCCCTTCAACTGTGGCAAAAGCCGTCTTAACCATTTGTGATGGAACTTCTTCAATATGATCGCAGAAGACAAATCCAAGATCCTCATAAACACTTTTTCGCTCCTGGATGGAGTTTACAGCAATCGCAATATGGTCAAGATGGGGGAAGTCACTCATCTGTGCATTATGCCCTATTAAAAACGTTGACACGTAGAGACTTTAAGTTTTTTTTCTTAATACGGAGGATCTATTGCACTATCACAAGCCTGAGGGTCTGATGGATTAAAAGTGGGAACTTGAGGTGTAAGTGGTGGAGTACAAATTCCATTGGTGCAATCACCAAATTTTTCCACATTATAACATCTCACTTCACAAGTAACTGTTCCAAACTGATCGTAACCAGTTTTCACAATATAACACTCACTCACGGTTTGCTTCATACACCACTCTTTAGCAATACAAATTTGCCCCGGTGGTTTAGAACAAAGAACTGGTGGCTCTAAAGAATTATTATGAACTTCACATCGACCTGAAGTTGGAGAACAACATAAAGAAGAACAATCAAAGTCGGTGCTACAGTTTTGTCCTACCCCTAAGTTTCCAGAAGTCGGAGCACTCTCGGGACAAACGGAGACTATCTCTTTTGACCAGCATCGATTATTAAAACAACACTCACTATTTCCACAAGCATTACTGTTTTCACATTGATTAAGAGCAGAGTAAAGAACCTCATTACCTTCAACGTCAGTTTGACTGTCTCTTGCTAATTGAAGCTTCACTTCTTTCCCACCATCATCATAGTCAGCGATGACTTTAAAAGTTCCAGTCTCTATATCTTTTTCTAAAATTTGAATTTCAGCAGACACATTACATGATCCAATATTTTCATTATTATCAGGATTTAAAGTTGAAACACGAGCATTACAACCATCCATATAACCTGTTTCACCACTGGTTGGAAATGCTGTCACTAAAGACTTACTACCATCTGGATCATAAGGTGTTCCCACATAGGCCACATGTTGAGTACTTGCACTTAACTCAAGCTTGGCCGCAAGCGGAAAAAGTTTAGAACCATAACCCTGTTCAGGATCTCCTCCAGCTGGGCCTTCAAATAATCCATAAGTTCCAAAAATAGCATCCCCTGAGAGTTGCCATAACCCTGGGTTTAAGCTTCTAAAGGCCCCATTGAAATAATAATTCGTTCCATTAATTGCGGTAATTCCACCTGTTCCAGTTGTTCCAAAAGACTCATATGTTGAAAGCCCTGTTGCTGGATCGTAAATAGGAAAACAGCCGAACCCACCACAAGATGCTCCAGAACCTGGTAAAGTAAATAGGTTAGGATACTTATCTGGCAGACATTTTCTAATGGATTTATCAAAATCATCATATTCATAACCGCGACCTGAGAAATCTATATTTTGTAATAGATTAACAATTGGGTAATAAGTCCCTGAACCATTGTCTTTCATCAGACCTTTATCTAAAACTTTGGCATAAGCATAACGACACTCAGAGTTTGAGGCCGAACAACTTCCACTTGTCCCCTGAAAGGTTGGGTCATCTTGTAAATAAAGACCGCGGCAAAAAAGATTAATATCAAGGTTGTTGGAAGTTGGTACATCGCCGGAGGTAAAATCATAATCGTTATAATCAAAAAGATTATAAATAAGTCTGATATCCTCAAAACGTTTACCTTCAACACTTAATTCACTTAAATCAATAATAAGTACATCAATATTGGTTGCAGGTGTAATCCCCTGCCCTCGGCCAAGAGTGGCCTCATACGTAATCTGCTCTTTGGCCATTCCAAACTTAAAGCGAACATAAAGGTGCTTATCTCGTATGCTTTGAAAATTTAATCCTGAAACATAGAAGTTACCTCTATAG
>CAYGUN010000154.1:0-6901 GCA_964353025.1 uncultured Bacteriovoracaceae bacterium | reverse complement strand
ATTTATAATGAAAGCAAAAAAAGAGAAAAAACAAAATACAGGGATTCACTCAGTTTACGTGGGGAATTTAAGTTATAGAAATGATGAAAATCATATTTTAGGACTGTTCAAAAAATTTGGTTTTATTAAGAAAATCCATATCGTCATAGATAAAAAAACCAAGAGAAGCTCAGGCATTGCCTTTGTTGATATGGTTGTTTTAGAAGACGCCGAGCGTGCTATTAAAGAGCTTGATGGCTCTCTTCAATTTGGAAGGACAATTAAAGTAAGTATGGCCGATAAGCAAAATATTGAAGAAGAAAAGAAAAAAATAATCAATGAAAAAGACCTTAAACCAACGAAGAAGAGTATCGATAATGCGGTCAAAAAGCAAAGACGGATAAAGAGAAAAAGTAGTCTTGATGCTCTCTTGTCATTAAAGAAATAATTTATTTAAGTATTTTGGTTAATATTTTGTTAAGCGAGTTCGCAAAAGCTTCTTTGTCTTTAGGCCCAAAAGGAGCGGGGCCTCCGGTATTCACTCCACTATCTCTTAAGTCTTGCATAAAATTTCTCATTGAAAGCCGCTCACTAATATTATCTTCATCATAGAGCTCGCCACGAGGGTTTATGGCCCAGGCCCCTTTTTCAACTATCAAGCCTGCCAAGGGAATATCTGCCGTAATAACCAGGTCTTCTTGGGCCGCATGTTTGGCGATATAAAAGTCCGCAATATCAGCTCCTTGTTCCACTTGCACCAAAGAGATTAAAGGGCTCAAGGGAATAAACATCTGAGAATTGGCTACCAGGATAACTTCCAGCTTTAGCCTCGCTGAGCTTTGAAAAACAATTTCTTTAATGACCTTGGGGCAGGCATCTGCATCTATCCATATTTTCATACTTATTACTCTAGTCCTTATGGTAATATTTTTCAATTCTTGCTCATAAAACCCAAAAATATGCTATAAATCACAGGTTAGCAGAACAATCTGCCCTATTAGGAATAACAAGATGGAACAAATCATACCACCCGCGCCAAAAAAGAACTCTTTTCGATTAACTCTTAATCTTCCTTATTCTGAGCCAAGATTAGATAATATTCTTTTAAGTCATATGAGAGAACAAGACGAAAACCTAAAAGTAAAACTTATGTCTCGGTCTCAATTGAAAACTCTGTTTAATAAAAAAAGAATTCTTATTAAAGGGCAGAACGCCAAGCCTTCTTCAAAAATTGAAAAAGGTATTACTTACGTTGATATCTTACTTTAACGACTAAAAACTTCGAAAGTCTTAATTCCACATTAATAAAATAACGTGGAATTAAGACTTTTATTGAACTTATAAATGGTTGGTAGTTCCACAATATTGGTCACCCTCTTTCACAAGCCTATCTCCTCTACCCATGATTCTGTATGCCTTGTTTTCTGCTTGCTCTACGGCTCGAGTGATACATTTTTCATCACTTAAGTCACGACATCCATACTTCTTAAGATTCGCAAAAACACCCTTAATTACAATATCAACTAGCATTCTATCTTGTAGATACGATGAGCACATTTCAACTTTCTTCACTTTTAAAGCTAAGTCCTTATCGATTTCATCTGATGGAATACTTGATATTTTAGAAATATCTATTAGATCATCAGTTAGGTCAATTGCAGCAGCAGTAGTTCTGTTAGAACGACTTGAATTATAGTCTGTGGCCGCAAAGCCTAGAGATGTAAATACCATTAAAATAGCTAAACTTTTCATTTTGTCTCCCTTGTTGTTTAGCTCTATATGAGCAATATCAATGCCAAGAAAGGTCTCTAATTACTTAGATTTTAAGACCATTTGCCTCTTTTAAGCGTCATTTGCTCAAATTGTATACGCTATTAATCTAAATTGTATTAATGCGTAACTTCCAATATATATAACTAACAAGAATTTAAAGGGTCTCAAAATGATAAGAATTGGTGAAGTGAATACATTGAAAGTTGTGTCTGAAAATAAATCAGGCTTTCTGCTTGAGCATCCTGATGATGATGAGCAGGTCTTTTTACCAGGTACTCTCGCACCTTCAGGGGTGGCCAAAGATGATGAACTTGACCTTTTTATAACAGTTGATAAAGAAGGATCTCTTATTGGATCTCTTGAGATACCAAATACACTGGTCGGTGAATATGGTTTTTTAGAAGTGATTGATGCCCAGGAGTTTGGGGCTTTCCTAGATTGGGGAGTTACAAAAGATCTCTTAGTCCCTGATACAGAACAAAGACAAAGAATTCGTCTGGGAGAAACTCATTTAATTAGAGTCTGTATGGATGAGAGAACTGAGAAAATCTACGGAACAACAAAGATTAATAAATATATTCAAAATACAACCTTTGATATCCAAGAAAAAGATAGTGTCACAATTGTCCCTATTTTAAATGAGGAGCTTGGATATAGGTGTATTATTAATAAAAAATATATTGGGATGATTTATCATAATGAAATTTTCAAAAATATTAAAATTGGCAGAAGCTATGATGGGCAAGTAAAAAAGATTAGAACCGATGGTCTCATTGATGCCTCCTTGCAAGTTTTGGGCATAAAAAATGTTATCGATTCAAAAGATACGGTTGTGGCCTATCTTCAAAAATGTGGAGGGAAATCCCCTTTACATGACAAAAGCTCACCTGAAGAGATTAAAAAGGCCCTCAATATAAGTAAAAAAACCTTCAAGAACTCCATTGGAATGCTCTTTAAGGATAAGACTATTCTTATTAAAAAAGATGGAATTGAACTTGTTAAAAAATAAGTAGACTTAGGTACTATATCCAGCATATGAAATACTATGGATCGAATTCAGATACTCGTTAATGCGGTTGAAGAAGTCTACGCTCAGGTTTCAGAGCGTTTTAACTCCTTTCAAAAAGAGAATAACCTAAGCTGCACGACAGGTTGTGGTCATTGCTGTCACTCACCGACTATCGAATGCTCAACCCTTGAGATGATTCCCTTTGCCTATCACCTTTTCTTACAGGGCAATACTCAACCTATCATAGATAAAATCACTACTAAAAACTCTCCTACTTGTATTTTATTTCAGGCCTTAGATTTAGCAGAAGAAAAGGGGTTTTGTACGCAGTATGAAGGCAGGCCCTCTATTTGTCGTATGTTTGGTGCTTGGGCCAAGAAATCTAAAAATGGGCAATACCAATTGTCCCTGTGTAAAGTGATCAAAAAAAACCATACTGGAACAATCTTAGTTAATGAACTAGAGCATACTTTGGATATGAGCTATTGGCGTTCTCTTATTGTAAATATCGATCCCAGGCTAGGAGAAGAGCTACTTCCCATTAATCAGGCCATTCAAAAAGCGATTGAGTATATTGAGGACTATTACTATTACCTAGGTTTTTCACCTGATAATAAGAAAAGCATTTTTTCTAACAAAAGAGTCAGTTAAATTTAATAAAGATTATATCTCAAGGTAAAAATCATCGCATTCATATAGCCCGCAGTTCCAAGTTTATCTCTGGCATAACGGTACTGGAGTCCTAAGTTAATTTTATCAGTGGTAAGCCACCATAAGCTTACCGCTCCATTGATACTATTATTTTCATTACCATTTCCCGCAGCATAGTTTTCATTCCTATCGTACTCACTTTCATGCCAACTAACAGCTCTCCACTGCTCCTCAAAAAGATTGAAAAAATACATCATAAACCATCCGGCCATAAAGCCATTTCGACCAGTATAAATCGAGCCAACCGCACTATGATAGCCAATAAAAGGTTTAAAAAAGAAATTCTTATTCATAATACGGTAACCAAAACCCAAAACTCTATTTTGATCACTAAAGCCATTCATGGAAAAACTATACACATGGCCATAAAGGCTAAAAGGAGTCTTTCCCAAATAGTAGTGCACGATTCCTTTAGAAGCTGTTCTTTGTTCATTACCAGATTTATCCCATTTTTCTAAATCAAAAAAGCCGTATAAGTCTCCCCAGTCATACTGAGCTCCACCTTCAAGTTCCACATAGCTAAAATCTCTTTTAAATGCCGCCTTATTTTCTGTTCCATCTCCCCAATCAAGGTAATTAAGGCTTAAGTCTCCAAATCCCCACAAGTAATCAGCAGAAGAGTTTTGACTAACAAGAAAGCAGGTTATAACTGCGATAGAACGAAGAATTTTCAAATTGGACCCCAATGAAATAGTAATTCTAGATAATTACTATGAATGAGTAGGAACTCCAATCTTTGCTATAAAACTTACAAGTATTTAATGAGTTAAATGCAAAAGGGCCCAGGAATTTCTCCTAGGCCCTTTTTTTATTATAAATTTGAACTATTTAATTATTCTTCTTCTTCAACTTCAGCGCCTGTTTCCATTGCCCCTTCAGTTTCACTTTGGTCTGCTTCGATTGTCACTTCTTCCGCTGCTGGTTCTGCGACTTCAGATACAGTTTCAACATCCACTTGATCCACATTTGAAGAATCTTCTTTGCCGCACATTGAACTCATAGTTAATAACGCCATAAGTAAAATTGCTGTCATAAACGAGTAGTTTTTCTTTTCCATTTTTTACCATCCTATTTTGATTTATAAGGTTTCCCTATTATTTTAAAACGTTTAGTATATTTCTACCAATCAATAGGGAAATAGTCTTTAAGAAACTTCCCACACCAGTACTTTCCAGTATTGATTCCATCAAAAAGAGGGTCTAAAACCCGCGCGGCCCCATCTACAATATCCAGAGGCGGTTGAAAGTCATGCAATTCTTGCTTTCTCGCCGATAATTCAGCAGGGTCTTCATCTGTCACCCAGCCCGTATCGACTGCATTCATATAAATACCGTCTTTAGCAAAATCAAGTGCTGATGTATGGGTCATCATATTGAGGGCTGCCTTGGCCATATTTGTATGAGGGTGCCTATCTTCTTTTTTAAAGCGGTGAAACTTACCCTCCATCGCAGTCACATTAATAATCTGCTTTTTGCCTGTATAATCTTTTCTCATTAATCCAACCAGGTGGTTAACCAGGACAAACGGGGCTATAGCATTGACCAGCTGAACTTCAATCATCTCAGTCACTGGGATTTGGCCAAGCTTTAATCTCCAGCTATTGGTCTTTCTTAAATCTACTTGTTGTAAGTCAGCATCAAGCTTACCCACAGGAAAAATCTCTTCGGGGTTAAGGTTATTATCTATATGGTAAGGGATTTGCGAAAGCTCGGCACTGGCCTTAATACCAATGCCACAAATCTTTGCATTCCAACTGACCGGCAGGTTTTTATTTTCAGTATTAAAGGCATCTAATTCATTAATACAGTTTTGATAAAGCTTTAAACAAACCTGCGCGTCCTTTGGCAGCTTATCAAAGGCCAAACGCTCATTTTCCATTAAGTGAGTATAAAACCCACTTGGACGCCTAACAGTTTGAGCAGCATTATTAATCAGAATATCTAAGCGACTATAAGTTTGCTCCACATATTTAGCAAAAAGCTCAACGCTAGGAGTATGTCTTAAATCAAGTCCATAAATATGAAGGCGATGCCCCCACCTATGAAAATCAGGCTCTTTCGAATAGCGAAGAGCGCTGTCTACAGGAAATCTGGTTGTCGCAATAACTTCGGCCCCAGCTTTTAACATCATCAAAGTGATATGATAACCAATCTTTAACCTTGAACCCGTAACAACTGCCACCTGTCCTGTTAAATCTGCACTTTGGTAACGCTTGCGATAATTAAGTTCAGCACACTGGGTACACATCGTATCGTAGAAAAAATGAATTTTAGTAAAAGGTGCCTTGCAGACATAACAGTTATGAGGTGTCGCATACTCTTGTTCAAGGTGAGCATCTGTTTGATACTCCAACTGCTTTGGAGCAGTGAAGACACTAAACTCCCTGGCACTTCTAATCCCTGTTAACTTCCGTGCGCTGCGATTCGTTTCTTTAGTTAGTTGGCGACGAAGTTTCTTAACATCTTTCTGCCGCTTACGAATTTCTTCGCGATTTGGACGAGAGATCTGACCAGCAGAAGTGAGCATTTGAACTCTTTGCTCTTCAGTCAAAAGTGTCAACTGCTCACTATTTTGAGCGAAACTATTTAAGACTTTTAGGCAAGTTTCAATATCTTCAGCATTAAAGGAAGTCATAATCGTTTTATTCTTCTCACTCATATATTCAACCAACTCTCAAGGGCCTTGTATGGTATTTGTCCTAAATAGTATCTTTTACCTGCATCGATACCACTATGTCTACACTGCATCAAAGAAACTTATGTCTCTTCTAACTGCTTTTCCAGACTTTGAAGCTCATTCGTTTTTTGCTCTAGTATCTGAAAAGCCTGTTCAATTTGTTCATCAACCTTCGCAATTTCAATTGAAAGTTTCGCAATTTTGGCCGCATCGGTATTTTCTGAGGCCACAACCATTTGCTCATTTAAATCTTCAAGCTTTAACTCGGCCTTTACAATATTCTCTTCTGCTGCCTTAATAGATTTTCTAATTGGACTTAGCAGTTTTACTTTTTCGGCATTTAATTGGGCCTGTTGCTTTTTATTTCCCTTGCCTTTTTTTTTCTTAGGTTTCTCTTCCCCTTCCCAGCCAATCTTTTCAATAAACTCATCATAAGTACCAAGGAAGAGTTCTGCTTTCCCTTCTTGAAAAATAATCAACTTATTAACAAGTTTTCTTAAAATCATCTCATTGTGGGTAACTAGTAAGACGGCACCTTGATAACTTTTAAGCTCGTCGCCCAAAATTTCAACAGATTCCATATCTAAGTGGTTAGTAGGCTCATCCAGTAACAAGAGGTTTGTTTTATGGGCCAAGATTTTACCTAAAAGAACTCGAGATCGCTCCCCTCCAGATAAAACTTGGATTTTCTTATCGGCCAAAGCTCCCGTGAACATCATGGAACCACAGATTTGTCTGACCTGAGTATTAGTT
>CAYGUN010000153.1:0-6904 GCA_964353025.1 uncultured Bacteriovoracaceae bacterium | reverse complement strand
CCAATGAAAAATTTCATTGAAGAAAGAGGGGTTACTAAAGAGACACCATTTAAGTATAAAACAAAAGAGATTGATGACTTGAAATACAATATTAATGGTAAAAATTATTTTTTTATATCATTCAAAATTAAAGAACTTCCCTTCATTGCAGTTCTAGGGCTTGATAATCAAATCATCCAAGCTGATATCTATCGACTGATTAAATTTCTTTTTGCCCTAATTGCCATTAGTTCACTTATTGCCATCATTTTTTCTGCTATATTATCAAAAAAACTCTCCTTTGGTATTGAGTACCTGGGAAAAGCAATTAGTAATATTAAAAAAGGCATCCCGATAAAAAAAGATAATAAAAAAAATCTTCATCGCAATTTCCAAGAGGCCCTTGATGAGCTCGATGATCTTTCTAGTGAGATTCAAAAAGGAAAACTTCTAGGAAAAATTTGGGGGCAAAAGAGTATTATTAAAGATGAATAAAATCTCTAATGATAGGCTTGTTATTGCAGCCGTTTTTTTCAGAAACTTCTCTTACAGTTATATTATCGTTTATATGAGTGCCGTTTTCCTCACTCATATTGGAGGCCAAGACTGGCCTAAGGTAACCCTTTACACCCAGTTTTTTAGCCTTGCATTCGTTGCAGCTGCAGCCTATCTCAAAAAAAAGCACTTCTATGCATTTCAAAAAGTGATGCTTATTGCTTTATGCGTATCTCTTACCACATATCACTTTTATCCATACGAAGCTCTAGTCATTATATTAGTGGCCGTATTCTCATCAGCTACAGATCTCATTGGTGAAATAACTGCATCAAATGCCGTTTCAAATTTATTCAACTCAGTTAATTATAAAAATTTGAGTCCTAAACTTGTTCAGTTTGCTTCTCTGGCCAATGTTATTTCTTTATTAATGGTAGTTGTGACTCAACACTTGGATAATAGACTCTTGTTTGTGTGTATTGGGGTCTCATGTTGTATTTTATACTTCATTTCCTTTAGTTTAATCACCAAAAGATCTCTTATTAAACTTAAGGAAAACCCTCCTCCTGTTCAATCGGGCACCTCTAAAGTTAAAGACACTATTAAATTCTCAATCAAAAGCCCCTTAGTCATCTTATCCATTTGTTTAATTACCTGGTCTCAGATTTCTCGTTTCTTTTCAGACTGGCTTTTCATGAGTTCTGTGTCCAAAGTCTTTCTCTCTCAGACTGAAATATCTAATTTCTTGGTTGCCTCTGATATCACGATTATGTTAATCGTTGTGGTCTATCAAAAGCTTTTTGCAAAAAAAATTGCGAGAAAAAACTCACCTACCACATTATTAAGTTTAGTTCCCTTTACATTTCTCATTTTTTCATCAATTGGAATTTTAACCGCTTCACCTTATATTGGGATTGCGACTGATTTCTTTTTTGTCATTATCTTTAAAGGAATTCATAATCCTATGCTGAAAATTAGTATGCAATCCCTGCATCCCTCTAAAAAGGCCCGTGTCTTCTTACTTATGAACTTCATTATTTCTATTTTAATGATGGTTATTACTTTTGGAATGAATGAGGTGAAAAGTATTTTCACAACGGACTTAATGTATATTACCTTGATTCTCATGTCTGTTCTAGCATTAGTCATTGTGGCTCGATTTGATACGACTTATTTACAAAATCTGTGGTCAAATATAACTAATAAAAATCTCAATCAACTTAATTCAACTAGTGAGTATATCGGTGTTGAAACTGACTTAAATGAAGAAGTTGATGTTAGATATTTTAACCCTCATCACTTTTTTATGCATAAGTATGATAAGCAAGTCTCGAAAGAAGTTAAAGAGTTCATTTACTGCTTAAATGAACTCCCTGATGAAGATCTGATTGAAAGCTTTGATGACTATTATGATAAATGTACTAATCCATTCGATAAGATGGTCTTGATTCTCAATACCTATATATTTTCAAAGAGAGAGAATATATTTAAAAAGGCCATAAGCCGCCATCATGAATTACTTAACTCTGATAATGAAGAAGATGTTGAAAAGGCCGTTCAGATTTTCTCACTTATCGATACGCCTGAGTTCAGAGTAATGCTTGATGATTCACAAACTCTTAAATTTCAAAAAGTTTCTCAATATGCGAAAAGTATGATGGAACTTAAATCTGAAATAAAACATCTCGCGAAAGAAACCAATTGTGCTCATAATGCCCTCCTGAGCTTCATCGAATTAAATTGGGAGTATTTAAAACCAGAAGAAAAGAACAAAGTAAAAGAAGTCGCGCTCCTGCCCTATAGTCATAACCTTCGCATCCTTTCTAAATGGCTCTCACAGAAAGAAAGCCTGGGAATAAAAACTGAGCTTATTAATAGCTATGATTGTCAAAAGAACAGAATTGATCTAAACGAACTGGCAAAAATTTATATTCGAAGCAATCATGAAAAAAGATCTCAGTTGCAACTTACAATGCGGGATTTTAAGCCTAACGAAGGACAGAAAAAAATCCTTAACCGTTATATTGAAAATGTCCTAAAAGGAGATGAGCTAAAAGAGAATAATCCTAACGACTTGTTGGATGTGCTCTTTCTCATTGAATGGGCCAATATTAGTGATACGGACCAAAATTTTATTTATGAATCAATTGAAGTTTATCCAAATTTAAGTTTTGATGAGAAGTATTTTTGGAAAGATTTTCATTTAGAGTTTTTAAAAACTACCCAGCATTCTGATTTTGCTCGTGTTATTCATCAGTATCTATAGCTGCTCTAATTTTTCCCAACGAGTATAAAAACCCGCGAGCTCATTTTTATACTCAGAAAGTTTTTCTTCTAATTTCTTGAATTTACGAGTTTTCGCTTCATCCATTGATGAGATATCAAAAGAGGCGATTTCATTTTCAATTTTATTTATTTTTGCTTCAAATTCTTCTATTTTTAACGGTAACTCCGCTAATTCTTTTTTATGACTATTACTAAGGTTTTTCCCACCCTGATTTTGATTACTCTCTTGCTGAATAGAATCAAGCTTCTGTTGAAGTTTTTGCGTTTGAATATAAATTTCAGCTTGCTCCATCCCACCTTCAAAAATCTCTATTTTCTTATCATGCAGCAGCCAACATTTATTAGTGACATTTTCAATAAATGACCTATCGTGCCCAACAACAATTAAGGCCCCTTTATAATTTTTAAGTTCTTCTTCCAAAATACCAATAGTCTCAAGATCTAAGTCGTTGGTTGGTTCATCAAAAATCCAGATATCTTGAGCATGCTTCATAAATTGGGCCAACTGTAGTCTATTCTTCTCTCCACCAGAGAAGGTTGAAATTGGCCGTTTTAATTCATCTGACTTAAAAAGAAAGTTCTCTAGGTAACCTGCCACATGTTTTTTATCACCTGTATTAGAAACAATATAATCAATCCCTTCACCAATAAGCTCCCAAGGAGTCATATTAGGATCAAGACCTTCTCTTTTTTGAGAGAAAAAACCAACACTTAGTTCATGGGCCCTTTTTATAGCTCCTGCTGTTGGCTGTATTGTTTCCATCAAAAGATTGAGCATACTACTCTTACCCGCTCCATTTTTTCCCAAAAGAGCAATCTTATCGCCTTTGGCCACCTTAAGATTAAGGTTTTCAAAGAGATGGTTATCTCCAAAACTAAGACTCGTATTTTCAAAGGATGCTAAAATCTTAGTTTTTCGCCCTGAAGACTTAACTTGAAACTGCGCACTTTTGTGGGCCAGTGCCTTTAGGTCCCCTATCTTCTCATTTAGAGAATGAAAATCTTCAATACGTTTTTTACTCTTTGTACGTCGGGCCTTGGCCCCTCGGGATATCCAAAGATTCTCGGCCCTATGAAGATTGGAGAGCTTATCTATTTCTTTGGCCCTTCTTTGGGCCTGCTCTTTTAAATACTCAAGGTAAGCGCCGTAGGTCCCTTTAAAAGTGGCAAGCTTTCCTTCTCTAATATGAATAATTCTATCTACGACATTATTAAGGAGTGTTCTATCGTGAGTTATAATCATGAATGTTTTTTTTGAAGTAATAAGTTCATCTTCAAAAATCTCAATAGTCTCTAGATCAAGGTGGTTAGTAGGCTCATCCCATAGAATAATTTGATGGGGAGCACATAGCCCAAGACTCAAGGCCACTTTTCTTTGCTGGCCTCCAGAGCAAGTAAAAATATCAGCTTCCATATCTTCAATCCCAAAGGACTTAAGATAACTCTGGTATTGGGAATGCAGCTTAGGCTCTTCAAGCTCATCCAGTTTTTCATAGAGTTTAGTTTGCTCCTCAATAAGGGCATCCATATCCCCTTCTCCATTGGTGAGCTTTTCAACAATAACGTCCAATTTATCTTTTACGACTTTCATATGAGGGTAAAATTCATAGAAGTACTCACCAACGGGAACTCCTTTTTTAATAGGAAGCTCTTGAGGCACAAGAAAAACGCTAAAATCTTTGTTCTTATCTAGGATGAAAGGAGGAACAGTTGTGTCAGCGGTTGCCGTTTCATTTAATATTTTAAATAAAGAAGATTTTCCATGTCCATTGAGGCCCAAAACTCCTATTTTATCCCCCTGATTTAGAGTGAAACTCACCTCTTTAAATAAAGATTTATGAGGGTAAGTCAGTGTTAAGTTCTTAAAAGAGCACAAAATTGTCATAGCCCTTTATAAGGTTCCAGGAGACTTTTGTCTAGCAAAGCGTAATAGAGTTCGCTAAAATAGGCCTATGAAACAAAAAATTGTTGAACAACTTAAAGAAAAGATTAAACAACAACTCAAGACGGCCTCAGAGAGTTTCCAAAGCGCGAAAGAACTCACTAGTAGCGAGGATTCAAAATCTGAAGGAAAATACGATACCAGGGCCATAGAAGCCGGCTACTTGGCAGGTGCTCAAAAGCAGAGAATTGATGAATTAGAAAAAGAGCTGCAATTAATAGAAAGTATTGAGTTTCACCCTAGTAACAATGTTTCAATTGGCTCCCTCATTGAAATGGAATTTAATGAAAAAAATCAGCTGTATTTTTTAAGCTCAACTTCAGGTGGAACGATGCTGATGGTTGAGAATAAACCCATCCTGGTCATTTCAGCTTTCTCGCCTATTGGCAATGAGGTTGTTGGCTTGAGTTGCGGTGAGAGCTTTGAGCTTGAAACTCCTAAAGAAACTAGAGTTTATACGATTAAAAGTATTTCCTAGTTATCGTAGTCATCAACTTCGAAATCAATCTCAACTAGCTGAATTTCTTCATTGTTTGCAAAATCCATACTATAGAAATTCACAGTATTAAATCGATCATCGTAGTACCAGCTACCACCATTAGATTCTTTTCCTGGAAAAAGCTCGTGCCCCTTATAAAAAACTCGAATCGTATCAATAACAGGTTTCTCTCTTAATAAAACCTTAGGCTTTTCTATAATTTGAACAATATCTTCCCCGATTTTAGTAAGCTCCGACCCAAAGTTCCCACATCCTGGTACAACAAACCCATTTGTTTTATTGATAATATGTTCAAACTGACTATCTTTATATATGTCTGTAGAACTGCTATAACCTGTGCAATTAGCGATACCTTTTAAATCTAATACGCCATAAGCTCTAAATATTTTGCGATTTTCGACTTTTGCTTTCATATCATTGAGAAATTGATCCCATTTATAATAATGAGGATATTTATTACTTTGTTCATATTCATCTGAAACAAAGATAACCACAAAGTGAGCATTAGGTCTTAAAAAGTCAGAGTTTTCATCAATGGCCCTTTTAGCATTATACAATGAGTACTCACTTCCTGAACCCCAAGTACCAAGACTATCAACCGCCGCTTTAGCCGTTGCAACAGGGGCAGCATTATTATAATCAAAAGGTGTACTAAAACCTAAGTAAGGAGCTTCTGAATCATCCGTTGAGACAATCCCCATCTTCCAGCGCAGTTTAGTTTTAACTGTAAACTCATCCATAAAAAGGGCCAAGTTAGCTGCAATATTTCTTTGGATTCGATCCATACTTCCGGAGTTATCTATAACCCAAAGAATATCCACCTTATTATCTGTAATAAGGGGAGAAACATCATAGAGTTTTTTGCTTTCGATTTCCGGGTTGTACGTTAAAACATCTGGATTTTTTGAGCAAGAAAAAATAAAAAATAACGCTAAAATTAAAAATCTATTCATTACTTTATCCCTGATAAACAAAGACTTTTTACTTCCGCTGTCATGTTAAAAAGTTCATCTCCAAATAAAATCCCATCAAAAGGGAATTTGATTTGATTGTTTCCTCTGGTGGCAGCTGAATATGTTGTAATCTCATCTTCTTCTTTATTTTGGTTTTGTTTAATTTTCTCGGCCATCCTTCTCATAAGAGAAATGAACTCAACCTTCACAAACCTCATCTTTCTAATTGAGCTTTCAAGAATTTTTTTTCTATTTAACCATCTTTTTCTAAGCTCCATGGTTTTGGCCTTATTCATTTGCCCGGCCATTGAAGAGATTTGCATACTACTAGCAAGCCAATGTTTTTGTTCTCCAATCGCAGGAACAACCGCTTCAAGACTTTCACGAGCGAGTGTATTAAGCTCTTGCTTTTCTTGTTCTAGTTTTGAGATAGCATTTTTAACTGTTGCAAGGTAAAAATCCTCCGCTTTAATTTCTTCTGGCTCTTCTGATTTTATGTTCTCTTCAATTTTTTGAGACCATTTTTTATTAATAGCAACATAATTATCAAAAGATTTTTTTACATCTTCAAATTGGCATAACTTTAAGTGAGAGATGGAACTAACTAAATAAATCTCAGGTAAAAATTTATCTTCAAATAAATCTAAACTTAAAGACTGTAAATCTCCTTTAAGTTTTGGCATATCAGCTTTTCTAAGTGAGATCCAAAGTTTTTCAACTTTGGCCTGTAGATAATTTCTCGAGTTGTCT
>CAYGUN010000152.1:0-6922 GCA_964353025.1 uncultured Bacteriovoracaceae bacterium | reverse complement strand
TTATCAAAAAACCAGCCCCACTTAAAAAAATACTTTAAGACAGAATCAATCATAATAAAAGTAAGCTTGATATTACTGTGAGCACCTCTGGCCCATTTATGATAGATGGATATTTTAGGATAATAGAGGATATCTCCATAATCACGGGCCCTGCGACTAATATCTAAATCCTCCATATACATGAAAAACCTATCATCAAAGCCTTGCATCTTCTCAAGTACGTCGGAGCGAAAGAAGAGAAAGCAACCACTCGCACTAGGGATAATGAGTTCTTCTTCTAGATTTTGATCCAATAGTTCATAGGCGAGCATTTTCTTATGAAAAAGATTTTGCACAAACTTCGGTGTGAATCTTCTTAGTAACAGAACAAAAGGATCGGGAAGCCTTTTAGCTACAGGTTGCAACCTACCATCGGGAAAAAGAACTTTGGGTGCAAAAAGGCTTACTTGTTCATATTTATCCATCACATTTATGATGGACTCCATTGTCCCTGTATCAAAATAAACGTCAGGATTAATGAAAAGAAAATATTTAGATTCTTTAATATATTTATGAAAGGCAATATTGTTGGCCTTGCCAAAACCAATATTACTGTCGGAATGGATATACTCGCAATAGTCGTATTCCTCTACTAATTTTTTTAAGCCTTGGTTAGCAGAATTATCAACCACAACCACTTTGAGGCTAATAGCATGTCCTTTGAAAGAATTGAGACATTTGTGAAGTAATTCTTCATTGGTATGATAGGTGACTATTGCGGCAACTAAATCAAAGCTCTTCATTTTTTTTCTCGAGTTAAAGCACTTTATCTTTGCATAGCGCCATATCATGAATATTGATTACTGTTTGAGGTTAACAAAAGAGCATTACAACAGCAATAATAAGCTTAACGCGTGAGATTTAATCATATAAACTAATAAGCAAATATATGAACTTAGATGCACCAAAATCAAATATTTTGGAAAAAGTTTGCCTTTTTTTTCTGGGCCTTGTTGCTTTTTCAACTGAAACCTCTGTCTCTATTGGGGGAGCTTCCTTTTTATTATTTACCTTAAGTGGAATTGCTCTGCTTGCTAAAAGAGGGTATTGGAGAGAAATCAAGCTCTCTCTTAGTTCTTTTTTCTTACTGCTTGTTATTGCCACTCTTATTCTAGGTGTTCTGGTGAATTTTAGTGAAATGAAAGATCCTATGAGGTCTTTCAGTAAAATACGCTACTTAGTTTTTGGATTTATTTCTGTCTATACGCTTCGTTCTTTGGCCTTGCATTTTTTGGATGAGAGAAAAGTAAAAAAAGTTCTTTATGCTCTGTTTGCAGCAGTTTTTCTGGCCACATTTTACTCTTTTCTTGTTTCTTATATAACTCATTATGATTTTATTAGAAGTATACCTAAACCCTATGATGGCCGCTTGCATGGCCTCACAGGAGTTATGTCTTATGGTTATGAGATGCCTATTATTATGCTTTTTCTATGGGGACTTCTACTTAACAAGGCAAATGTTAAATTTAGTTTAAATAAAAAGCTTCTTCTTTTTATCTGTCTATTTGGAACAGCTGGTATTTTACTCTCTGGGACCAAAGGTAGTGTCGTTTCTTTTATATTGGGTCTGCCTTTTCTTTTTTATTTTAAAAATCAGAGACTGTTTAAAGTATTTCTTATCGGTTCATCTATTTTGATTTTTTTAGCAATTTTAGGGATGAAGTTTTATTTAAAAGATGATCCGAGGCTTAAGATTAATAATATGTCGAATCGGATTAGAGTTGCTAAAATTTACTCATCGGTTAAGGCCTTTAAAGACAGACCTATTTTTGGACACGGACTTCTCTCTTGGAAAGGGCAATATCCCACACTTTCCCCTCGAGGTATTGATGATGACCCTCTATATGATACTCATAACACTTATCTGCAAGTTTTAGTTGATGCAGGAATTGTTGGAATGATACCTTTTATGCTTTTTCTTTTTTATTGGGGGAAAGAGCTCCTTATGAGAAGTGATATTATTGGTTATGCAGGATTTGCTTCTTTCATTGCCTTTGTTGTTCAGTGCTGTTTTCACACTCAATTTGTCAGTGGCGTGAATACTGCTATGAACCTAGTGATGTTTTATGCACTCTCTCAATTACCTAGGCTTGATGCTTTAAAATTAAAAACGGCAACATGTTAGATTTATCAATCATACTTCTCAATTTTAATAGTGCTCAGTATACAATTAATTGCATAAAGTCTATTAACAACCATCCACCTGGTATTAATTTTGAAATCGTCGTTGTTGATAATGCATCAGAGGAAAAAGATTTCGCTCTGATTAGAGATTACTGCAATGAAAATAAGTTGAAGTTTATTTCGTCTGCTCTAAATACAGGATTTGCCACAGGGAATATGCTTGGTTTTGAAAACTGTAACTCCAAATATGTTTTGTTTCTGAATAACGACACCCTTGTTCGAGATGGTTTTGTGCAAAAGTTATTTAATTTCATGGAGGCCCATCCTGAATGTGGTCTCTGTGGTGGTCAAATGTTTGATGAGAAAGGGGCCTGGGTTAATTCTTTTGGAAACTTGCCATCACTCTGGGAACGATACTTAGGAAAATCTCTTCCTAGGCTTTTATTTCCAAATTTTTTCAAAAATTCTAAACAAAAATTTAGTTCTCCACAAAAAGTGGGATTTATTTCAGGTAGTGATCTTTTTGTAAGGTCTGAAGCCTTTAATAAAGCGAGGGGCCTAGATAAAGATTTTTTCCTTTATTGTGAAGAAGAAGATCTGGGGATTCAGATGTATAAGGTGGGGTATGAGGTTTACTATATTCCTGATGCTCATTTTACTCATTACTGTGGAGTTTCAACTGGACGAAGTCTCACCATGGACAAAGAGTTCAATATTTCATTTAAAATGATCATTACGAAGCATTTTGGAAAATGGGGGTATTTCTTCTTTTTGCCAAGTTTGCTTTTTAAGCATGCCAAAAAGTTTTATAAGCCCCAGCATTTAAAACTTTTTCTCTTTATTTTAAAAGGCTCGCCTCAAAAAGAATCAATTCGTCATACAAAAAAGTGATTACTGGTCGATAAGGTTTATACCATTTTTTCGTATTTACAGAAATTTCCAAATGAGGTTGATATAATTCCATCTTTAACTTGTTGTTCTGAACCTTCTAAGCATACTTGATAAAACTTAGGAATAGGGGTTCTTTCTTTAAAGTAAAAAAGATGAGATGAAAGGGCCTTAAATTTTATTTTGCATTCAACAGCAAATAAAGGTTTTTTATTTTTAATAACAACAAAATCAATTTCTCTTTTATCTGTATCTCTAATATAGCGTAGTTCCATCTTTTCACCGTAAACATCTTCATGAAAATGGCAGTATTTAAGTAACTGACACGCGACCATATTTTCAAACCTTTCACCTTCGTCATCGATTTGACTCCAGTCCCAAAGATATAGTTTTTTTTCTTTTTTAACTGCCCGTATTTTAGGGGCTCCATAGGGAGCAAGCTGAAAGCAATAATAGAGAGAATCAAGGATAGAGATCCATCTTTTGACAGTCTTGGGATCGACCTCAAGATCTTCTGAGATAGATTTAACAGACAAAGGAGACCCCACTCTTCGAGGCAGCTCCTCTGCTAGAAGTTCAACTTTATCTAAGTCTTTTACTGTTTCAAGATCTCGAAGGTCAGATCTGACTAGTTTGCTTAATCGTCCAGTATGCCATCTTTTCAGAGTTCTTTCACTGTTATCCAGTAAAGGTTCTGGGAAACCACCATATTTAAAAAGCTTTTCTAGGTTGTTTTTATTATTACCTAATTCAGGCAAAGAAAAAGGATGAAGTCTGTAATAAAAATATCTTCCAAGTAGAGAGTCTCCTCCCTTGCGAAAATGATCTAGGCGTGCGGAACCTGTAATAAGGAAAGTGTGACTATTTTTAAGGGTGTCATAAAGTCCTTTAACAAAATTTCTCCAGCCTCTTAATTTGTGAATTTCATCCAGAACAATAAGGCGTTCACTTTTTGGCCAATCTCTATTTTTAATTTTTTTTCTATCAATGTCTGAATCCCAGTTCAAGTAAGCGGGGTGCTGATCTTGGTAATTTTTTATGAGGGCCTGGGCGAGAGTTGTTTTTCCTACCTGACGTGGACCTCCAAGAAAAACCATTTTTTTCTCAAGATCTTCTTTGATTAACTTCTGCAGATACCTTGTTTGTAAAATAGACATAACTCCATTTTACTCATGAGTATTTGGGAGGCAAGTCCTTTTCACACATGAGGTGAATATTGGCTTAACTACACTATAAAGTATTGATAATACATATAATTACGGTGTTGTTAGTTTGTATATTTAAATCTATACTTTAAATATGCAAGTTTACAAAAAACGGATGAAAACAAATATTATTGTAAAACACCTGGGCGCATTTCCATGTGTTGCGCTATTGGGGGCCAGGCAAGTCGGGAAATCAACCTTGGCCAAAGAGATAATAAAAGATTTTAGCAAGGCCCTTTATCTAGACTTAGAAGATCCTAGAGATATGGCAAAACTTCAAGCGCCTCTAGATTTTTTTGAAGCCAATTCAGAATATCTTATTTGCATTGATGAAATCCAGCTGTATCCAGATCTTTTTAAGATATTAAGAACATATATTGATAAAAATAATAGGCCAGGGCAGCTGCTGCTTCTCGGCTCTGCATCTAGAGATTTAATTAAGCAAAGTTCGGAAACGTTAGCAGGTAGAATTTCCTATATAGAGATCGGGCCATTTGTAGCATCAGAGGTAGAAGATCATAAGAAGTTATGGTTGCAAGGAGGCTACCCCAGTAGCTATTTATTGACAGAGGAATTAAGTTTTGACTGGAGAATAAATTATATTAGAACATTTCTTGAAAGAGATATTCCTCAGCTAGGTTTTAATATACCTGCTGAAACTCTAAAGAGATTTTGGACGATGCTGGCCCATTCTAATGGAGCTATTTTGAATCAATCAGGACTTGCTTCTTCGATGGGAGTGACAGTTCCTACTATTAAAAATTATTTAGATATTCTAGAAGGAACTTTTGTTATAAGAATTTTAAAACCTTTTTATACTAACACTAAAAAACGTCTCATAAAGTCTCCTAAGGTATATATTAGAGATACGGGATTAATTCATTGTTTACTGGGAATAGAGAGTTATAACGATTTGTTAGGTAACCCAGCTCTGGGCAACTCCTATGAGGCTTTCGTTATTGAAAGTTTGTTCCAAAAATTTAATAGATATGATGTCTATTTTTATCGTTCATCGAGTGGAAGCGAGATTGACTTAGTTTTTGTTAAGGGGATGGATATAATTGCAATAGAAATAAAATCATCATCGGCTCCCAGCTTATCAAAAGGTTACTATGAGGCACTTAAGGATATTAACCCAACTAGACATTTTGTTATTGCAAAAATAGATAAAGCCTATCCCCTACAAAAAGATACGTGGGTTTATAACTTAAACGAAGTTCTTGCTTTAGATTTTTAAGTTATAGACATAGCTCTATTTTTGTCCAGGAGTAATAGCTTAGTTTGAATTGTTGAGAGTGCGAGGTTGCAAAAAAACGTTTAACTTCCGTTGAATGAAGTAGCTGCTTCGGGGAGTTCGAGTATATAACCTACTGATGTTGATGTTTTAAGCTATAAATAGTTTATATTAAGGTCAATAACAAAGCGATAGGTACTGGTTTTTATGTCTAAAATAAACAAAATATTAATGCAATGGAAAGAAGAGGATTTGCACTCATTAAAGTGGTTAAAAGAAAGAGAATGTCCTCCAGAGTCTTATGTAGTACCGACAAAGATTTTATTATTTCATTTGTGAAGAATTCTCCAAATTGGGAAAAAATTGGTTTACAAAAAATAAAAGATTTTCCATACATAAAATGGAAGCTGCTTAACTAAGAAAACATAGGAAACAACAACAAGCAGGAGAAATACCTCAAAGAGGTTGAGAGTAATGTGCAGAAGTATAGTAAGAAGCATTTATTTTAAAATTGTTCTTCTTCTTTATTTAGGAGTTATGCTTGTTTTTTATCCTATATCTAGAATGTATGTGGATGAATATGTGACAGTGCCTATACAACTTGAGTTTGCTTTTTTTATGGTACTGGTTGCTTTCGTTAGCAATAGTGGGATTTTTTTTATTCTCTCAGAGAGGGGAATTAAGCACAAGAAAATGACATGTTTTTTCCTTGTCATCACCACTTTAATGAACGCTTTTTTATTGCTTACCACAAATGGAAATCCTCTACATAGTATTTCATATGAATGTTGGAATACTGTTAGATATCTATGTTCTTATGGTGTTTTATTTATGGGCGTCGTGCTGTGTCTTATTGCATGGGGGCATCCCAGGTGAGACTCGATAAAATTGGAGTAAAGATTTGGGATTTATAATTTGAAGCAAGAGATGAACTTTATTTGATGCTCGATAAGCATTATAGGCCCATGCCAAAAGATGCTAACGGAAATATAAATCCTCAAGCTCATGGTCTTGTTGATAACGATATAGATTCCTTGAGGCATTCTTATGTAAGTGCAGTTTACCTGATTGAATTTGGGGAGAATACTTCTGAATTATTAGGACGCTTACGTGAGTACTTTACGATGACTCCTAATGAATTAAATTCTCTCAATATGGATTTGTGGAATAATTCAGTTGGCCGAAGCTATGGCAAAAAATTCAAAAGAGATGAAGAATTATTTTTTGCTCTTTTGAAGGCACTGAGGAAAGGTGAACTAATTATTACTCCCAGTGATTCTCGCAAATATAAAGGTCCAAAGAGCATCAAGCGTTTACCGAAATCATTTGTCATCAAGGTCAAAGAAAATAAAACTGGAGCCAATATAGAATTTTTTGATGTTCATAATAAATTGATGATGACTAAAGCTCAATTTATTGAAGCAATTAGGAT
>CAYGUN010000151.1:0-6941 GCA_964353025.1 uncultured Bacteriovoracaceae bacterium | reverse complement strand
TTACCAATGGGGAGCTCTTCTGCAGCTGTGCGAGAAAATGCCCTTAAGGATAAGTTTAATATTCACTATGGAATAGATTGTTTTAATATTGAAAACAAGTTCACTGAAATCGCATTAATTGGTAGTGGTGATTTAGCTGCTGAATTTCTGGTTAGAAATAGAGAATGGCTAGAGCTAGGCAATAATAGAGTTTTTCTTATTTCCACTGAAGAGAATCCATTTGCGAACAACCAAAACACAGCATTCACTAATTTAATGACGTCTCAAAATGACGTTTTGAAAAAGCAAATAGAAGACTTTTTAAAAGGGCTAAAAGAATGGGATAGGCTTGAAGATTATATGAAAGCAAAAATCCCAAGACCTGAAGAGCCAATACCTCGAGTTGTTTACTTCGCAGCCCATAATATAACTTGTGTTGATTATCTTATTGATCAAGAGAAAATCTTTCTGACCTGTGAGATTCCCTCTTTTCGTAAGGCCCTAGTTCAGCAAGAGAATGCGGCATTGGAATTGAAGACAATTGGAGTCGAAGCCTGCTTTGTTCTTACGGGCAATGAAGTGAACTTAGACAAATACCAATCTCTCAGAGTATCATCTAAGAATAGCTTAATTACGGATGAAGACGGCCTATATTTTCTAGGCAAACTAAACCAGTCTGATTCATTTTGGTCCGTTGAAAATGTATCAGTACAATTAAATAGTATAAAAAATGATATTGAAAAATTCTTTAGCCGTCTTTAGCCTTTTTTTTCTACTGGCATGCTCCAGTAGTGATTTAAAAAAGAATACAGGTGGATTTTTTATTGGTTCGGGAGTTGAGAGATACTTCCTTGCAGATATTCCGAATTGGGTGCAGTTTTCATCAATTGGAGACTGTCACCATAAAGAGAGTATTCGCTACTTAAATTATGAAACTCTTGGAAATTCTTATTCCTTAGATTATGAACAATTGGTCCAATTTCAATATATTATCAACCAGGAATATGCTAAGGGCAGTGGCATAGAAGAAAAGGATCAAGAGAAATTCTTTTATGCATCTTATGAGAAAATTAAAGGTGGAACGAGAAGTTTCAGGCGACCTGACTTTGGAAAAATTAATCTTATCTGGATTGATGATTATATAACCGCAAAGCTTAAGCTTTCAAAGCTTCAAAAATTGTTAGAGAGCAACAAAATGCAAGAGGGTTTTCCTGTTTTTGTTTCTCAATGTTTATCAGACAAAGAACTTTATGACTTTCTAACTAAGGAAACATCACTTTCTCAATTTAGCACAACCTATATACCAAGAGAAATGTTTTCTCTTTATACGGCAGATTTTAAAATGGGGGCAAATTTTTCAATTAATTTCAAACCATTATTTAAACCAAATCAAAAACTCTATTTTTTCTCAACTAGAGATTATGAAACAAAACATTTTATTAATTATGATGTTTTTAAAAAATACTAAAGGAGCAGGATATGTTTGGAGCAGGCATTAAAAAAGATGAATACAAAGAAGAACTAGATAGAGTTCACGCCACAATTAAAACAAATTTAGGTGAATTTAAAATAGAGCTTTATGCCAAAGAGTGTCCCGAAACAGTTTGGAATTTTATTAACCTCGCAGAAGGTAGACAAAAAACTAAGAAGGAAGGGCCTTTTTATGACGGGCTGATTTTTCACCGAGTGATTTCAGGTTTTGTCATTCAAGGTGGATGTCCTGATGGTAATGGAACTGGTGGACCAGGTTATAGGTTCATCGATGAGTGTACACCTGAGCTTAGACATGAGAGTGCTGGAATCCTTTCTATGGCCAACGCTGGTCCTGGAACTAATGGTTCTCAATTCTTTGTTACTCTTGGAGCAACACCTCACCTAGATGGAAGGCATACTGTTTTTGGTAAAGTTATTGAAGGCATGGATGTGATTAATAAAATTGGAACTGTGGCAACAGGGGCAATGGATAGACCACATGAGAATGTTGTGATGGAAAAGGTGACTATTTTAAGATAGGAGCTTATTCAAAAGTGAAATAAAAATTTTCTGGTAATAAAAAGGCCTCGATTTCTTCGGGGCCTTTTTATATAAACTAATTAGATTCATCTTCAGTCGAATCGAAGGAAGATACCAACTTTTATTGAATAATGCCAAGGTAGAGTTTATCCACCATCAGTTGAATATATTCACGCCCATTAAAGCGATTAATACTTAATTGAAACTGAATAGTAAGCTCTTCCTGTTGCGAACGAGAATAGATTTCCTCTGGTGCCAGTTGATTCCATTTGCCAATATGGAAGAAGCTAATGCCTTGCAGTTTTTTACTGGAATTATTCTTATCTACGAAATCCCATTTTACATGTTGCTCTTTAAGAATGCGGAAAGAATCAATTTTAATTCCACTCATTCTAAAGACAGGTTTAGCATTACCCATTCCAAATGGTTCAAGTATATCGAGCTCTTTTAATAGCTCAGCAGAAATATCACTTGTTTTAATCTCAAGGTCATAACTGTCTTGTTTGGTTCTTACGATAACTGGAATTTTCTTTAAATAGTCTTTTAATCTGGCCCTTAGTTCAGGTAGGTTTTCTTTTTTCATAGAAAGTCCTGCTGCCGATTTGTGTCCACCAAACTTAATGAAAAGATCTTCGCAGGCCTTAAGGGCATCAAAGATATTTAAATCTCCTGCCGAACGGGCCGAAGCTTTTATAATTCCTGGTTGTTCACTGTCAGTAAAAACGATGGCCGGGACTTCAAAAGTCTCGACCAGTTTTGAGGCCACAATACCAATAACACCTTCGTGCCACTCAGGAGAATAAACAATATTAATGAGTAACTCTTGTCCATCCATCGTTTTAATGACTTCTCTTTTTGCCCCATTAAAGACTTCAGCTTGAATAAACTTACGTTCTCTATTTGAAATCTCAAGGTGAGAAAAGCATTCAAAACATTTGGCCGGGTCATCACTAGTTAAAAGGGTGAGGGCCTTTTCAGGATGCTCAAGTCTTCCTTTCGAATTAATAAGTGGCCCGATATAGAAAGAGATTTTCTCACTTGGAAGCATATTCCCAACTCTTTCTTCAGGTGGAATAAAATGCAAAAGCCCTTTATAAGTAGGATTCACAAGTTGCTTAAGTCCATGACGAACAAGTTTGATATTCATGGGACCAAGTTTTGCCATGTCTGCAATAGTTCCAATGGCAACAAATTGAAGCAGAGGATATAAAGAGGGGAGCTTTGAATTAGTTTTCTCCCACAAATTTTTAACTTGTAAAGCAAGGCAGAAGCCTACGCCAACACCAGCTAAAGCGCTTAACTCACTTGGAGTTTCATCTCGTCTATTAGGATTAATAACAGCAAAAGCCGGAGGCATTTTCTCTGCAGCATCTTTATGGTGATCTGTAATAATCAGGTCGATATTTTTCATTAAAGCGTATTCAGCAGCTTCAACATTTGTGATCCCACAATCAACAGTGATGAGTAGAGTGACCTCTTTATCAGCAGCATTTTCTATGGAGCTAGGATGAATACCATAGCCTTCGATAAAACGGCTGGGCTGGAAAAGCTCAACTTCCCTATTAAAAAATTTAAAAAAATGATAAAGAAGGGCACAAGATGTTGTCCCATCCACGTCATAATCGCCGTAGATTCCAATTTTCTCTTTATTATTAATGGCAGTTATAATCCGAGTTGCTGCTTTTTCAAGGTCTTTTAGACCAGTTAGAACTGGCAGGGAATTTAAATCCCACGAAAAGAATTCTTGCAGATTCGAATCGTCCCAACCTCTCTTAGCGAGAAGTTTTTTTACGATTGGATGAATCTGAGCATTTGTGTGTGTGTGTAATTGCTCCATGCAATGCTAGCATATCTTGCGCCACGCTTACTGGCCAGCTGCTATGCTATTACCAAAGAACATACAGGCCCACCACTAAGTCTTCGTCTTCTAGTTCATCGCAATGCGAGAATAATTCTTGATATTCCTCGCTTTTGCTGTCATGAACCTTTGAGAAGTAGTTTAGTGGCAAGAAGGCCTTATTGCACTTCAAACAACGCTCTAATTCTTTCGCTGATTCTGCTACTTGGCCGCAAACATGGCATTTTTTAATAATAACCTTGTCACTGACCTTTTTCGCATGAGTTTCTTTATTTGACATGACCGTGTAACCCTTTGCTTATTAGCTTTTCGTTTAGTTTTTCAAAAAAATGAGGAAAAAATTGCCGAATATGAATATAAAAAGCCGACTCACTGAGTCGGCTTTAATGGAGAGAGAGATTTTATGAAAAACTAAGAGTTCTTACTCTTCTTCTGAAACTGTTTCGCCTTTAGCTTTCTTTTGTAAATTCGAATATGAGTTTGTTCTAATTGATAGCCCTGTATTACTTACTGCATTTTGCAAGCTTGAGCCTTGGTACCATTCTGGATAATCATATCTGATATTTGAAGCTGAAAGGCCATTTTGTACTGGAGCAATACTTGTATTTAGCAACGCTGGGTTGTTAAAGCTAGTGTTTAGCAATGCTGGATTATAATAACTTGTTCTTGCCTGACTGCCAGGGCCTCTGAAATTCCAAGCAGGAAGAATAGAACGGTTCATGTTCATATTGTAACCATTATTTGCAAATTGATTATTAAAAGCCCCGTAGTTTGCATAAGCAAGTGCACTTGGAGCAGCATTATAATCTCCATTATAAGTATTATTAAAAACTGCTGGAGGACCAGCTTGTCCCGCATCTCTTGAATAACCCATGTGATTTGTTAGATTTCTTATCCATGACTCATTTATGGTATTAAGGAATCCAAATTGGTCATAAGAGTTATTATTATTTCCTAAAACATTGGCATAAGGGTTTTTATAAAAGGCTTGTAGAGAATTCATAAAATTATTTCTATCGGCATTCATTTGTGCGCCATATTCATTCAGTTTATCAGATACTTCTTTTTGAAAAGTCTTATTTTGCTCTTCCATTTTAGCAAGTACCTTCACTATATCTTCAGTTGGCTCTGAATCAAGTGCATCATCTAGAGAGATAGATTCAACTTCTTTCTCTTCTTCTTTTTCTGCTGGAATAGCTACATCATGTGAACAGGCCACTATATCAGATGTTTTAATTTCAATTAATTCCGTTTTTAGTGCATCACTTTCTTCTTTCACCGCTTTAACTTCAGCGAAGATTTTCTCAAGGGTAATTTCTTCTGCAGTCAAAGGCGCCTTTTTGAGAGCTGCGATTTTTTCAGCCAAAATTTCATCTAAGTTTTTACCGTCAACTAACAGATCCGCTAGTTTCGTTTCAGTTTTATATTCTTCACTCAGTCCATTTTCTAGAACAATTAGGTTCATGGCCTCAATGATTTGTTTCTTTTCTTCATCAGTTAGCTTATCAAATTCAGTTTTATTTTCATCGCTTGCGATATCGATTAGTGTTTTGCTTTTTTCAACTTCCGCTACTTCTGCAACTTCTGCTACTTCCGCAACTTCTGCTACTTCCGCAACTTCCGCAACTTCTGCTACTTCTGCTGTATCTAATACAATAGGCTCAAGACCAAGCTCTTCCAGGAATTCAGCGAACTCGGCTTCGCTTAAAGCTTCGATTTCTAGGTCAGTGCTATCTGAGCCGACAATAGTAGAATCAGGTAATATTTCTATTGATAAGTCTGTTTTAGTGGAGTCTGA
Source organism: uncultured Bacteriovoracaceae bacterium (assembly GCA_964353025.1). Classification (GTDB taxonomy): domain Bacteria; phylum Bdellovibrionota; class Bacteriovoracia; order Bacteriovoracales; family Bacteriovoracaceae; genus CALFYV01. The sequence goes on along the minus strand of CAYGUN010000151.1, from coordinate 1,293 downwards.
AAGAGCATCTGGGCTCCCTTTGGCTTTTTCTTTCTCAATCTCTTTTGTCAGGGTCTTGAGCAGTCCTGGCTTAGTAAGGAGTTGAGCAGAAGAGACATTGGTCCCTAATAATAAGGTCAGTGCTAATAAAGCTTTCTTTTGAAACATTGTTTTTCTCATAGTTCACTCGCTTGTTTTTATAAAAGTTACAGCTTTAGATGTGCTAAATTTATGCCAAGTATCTGAGTTTTATGAAATAAATGAAGGGGGGGGAAAGCCTTTATATTAAGGGGTTAGCTAATTATGTGAAAGAATTACACAGTGCAACTAAGTGGGCAATTGTAGAGAAGATAGACAATTTTTAGTTAGCAGAGACTTTTTTTGAGTTTTTGGTGGCCCTACTTTTTGCGATGACTTTAATTAACTGTATTTGTTTTGAAATCAAAGCCTTTTTTTTGCTCTTTTTATCTGGTGTAGCTTGAGTTTTTTGCTCAGAACCAGTAGCGAATACATTAAGAGACATAAATATCATTATAGCTATTAGCTTTAGCACCTTGGAGATCCTTTTAACGTGTAGAAGAGACATACTATTGAAATTTAAGCAAAATGACAATATGCAATTTACTTTTAATCCCCATTAATTATCAGCTTATAGCTTTGGAATTTATCTTGGGTAGGGGTAGAATAGAATATATATTTTCAGATAGTTACCTGAACTTTGAAAGGAGTTTAAATATTAAGGAAACTATTTATATTCTATTTCTGATTATCCTTTGTGGAAGTTCTTTTGCTGGAGAGGATGAGCTCAGATATAAAATTCAAGCAGGAGATAATATCAGCGATCTTTTAAATGATCTTGGTGTTTGTCCTATATGGGGACCTCAGAGTCGAGTAAAGAAAATACTGCAACTTAATCCCAAAATTGATAGCCGTAATCTAGAGCAGGGGCAGATAGTCCTTATCCCATACTCTTATCTCACTCATCCAAATGAAGTGCTTTTTATGGATAAAGGCCTTATTTTACCAAAAAATAAGGGGAGTAAGGTCTGTACTAAAGATGCTCTGGCCTTGGCGAAGAAAAAAACAAAGGTCATTAAAAAGCCCAAGCTTGAAATATTAGAAGTTGCAATCCACGCTAATGAGAAATTGCTTAAAGAAAAAAGTGTTGAGTTCTTATTGAAATTTAATCGTCCTATCGCAATGAGAGGAACGCCTTCACTGGATATTCAGGCAAAAGGAAGTTTAGGAGTTGCTCAATTTTTAAAATTGAAAGATAAGTCAACAATGGTTTTTAGTTACTCATATGATTATGAG
>CAYGUN010000150.1:0-6970 GCA_964353025.1 uncultured Bacteriovoracaceae bacterium | reverse complement strand
ACATTCAAGCAAACATCATCAATCCCACCTAGCTGTTTTTTTCTGGTATCGAAAACATAAAAATCGAGGTCTTTTACATCGGGACAATTTGTTCGTAGATTTTCAACAAAGAGTTTCCGTCTGCAAGTATTTTTCATATTGTTATCATCAATTTTTCTCATACTTGAACTGGTATCAATCCAAATCTGATATTTTTTTGAATGCCCCACTTGGTCGGCACTTGCTTTCCCGCAGTAAATATCAAACATATTCTCTTCTTTCTCGCAATCAATCAGATTTCTATCCAAACTACTTGCAGTAGGAATAGAGTTTTTTTCATTAGCGATCTCCTCTATCTCTGGAGCTGCTTCAAGGCCCTCTTTTCCCATGCCATCTTTCTTGTACAGACCAATTTGTGGATCAAAACAGTTATCTCCCATTGGAATACATTTATAGTTTTGGGCCATTAGTTTTGAGCGCTTCATTCCGGGATCAAGCAGAGGATTAAGAGTCGTCTTCTTAATATCCAGAGCCGAAATAAACCAAATTTCAAAATTATCAGGCAAAGCAAAGCAGTTCGCTGAATACAGAAGCGACATCGTTATGGTCAGAAAGTAGTAAATAGATCTAACTAAAATTCCACACCCCTTTGCTTGAAATATCTAAATAATGAATTTCCTAAATCAACCATTAAATCACGCCCTTCCATATCAAGCTCTAAAAAGTCTTTAAGATAGGCCTTCTGTCGCGGACTCAGACTTGAGAGCTTCTCACTAATAGTCTGATCACCTTCACTTCCAAAGGGAATTGCCCTTCTTCTGCCACCAATATTAATATTCGCTGTCGTACTTCGCTGAGCACTTCCTCCAGCTCCACCACTCGCAGGAGAACCGTCTTCATCTCCCTCATCATCGTTATCGGCAGTTTCCGCTTCTTTATAAAAGGCCACCAGCTTCTTAAATCTGGCCGTCTCATCCTCTTCCACGAAATCAATCATCTCGTACAACGGAATTTCAAGCTTGGCCACCATTTGGGCTATCATCATGTCATCTAACTGGTCTGTTTTCTTGTTTAGAAAACGGCTCACAGTAGAAACGCTGGCCCCAATAGACTCCGCTAAATCCTTTTGAGATAAACCTCCACGCATTTGCATATACTTACGTAGTATCCCTAGGAAATTGTCTAAATATTCTTTATTGAATCGACTCATAAATACCTCCTCTAAGGCTGCAATATTCTTATCGGATTGCAATTTAATTTCATTACGTAATTATATTTCTTGACGCAATTAGTCAATTGCGATATGATATATTTGTGAGCACGATGAGGGGGTTCATCATGAAGACAACAACGATGAACATGGAAACACTAATAAATACAGGTTGTTACATGGTTATGGAAAACCAAGTTGTTAAATCTTGTGAAATCAGTGCCCAGACGATTTCTGGGGCCCGATTGGACCAGACAACCTTCTTAAATTGCACCTTCTCTGACTGCACATTCTACGCCACAACGTTTGTGGACTGTATTTTCATTGGATGCCACTTTGAAAATTGCAGCTTTCTTTTTGGCCATATAAAGAATTGCACATTTAAATCCTCGCGATTTAAAAATTGCAATCTGAACCTGGGGGGGATTTATGGAAGCCATTTTACAGTTTGTGAGTTTAGTTCCAATAGCAATGACTTTATGGATTTTGATCGTAACAGCTTAATTAACTGCTTTATGGATGAAAAAACGAGCACGAAGCTCATATACAAAATAAATTATTATGCCGCTGCCTAAGGGCAGACGGTTTTTCTCTCTCCACTCTCGAATGCGCCCCAGGGTTTATCCCTGGGGTTTTTTTTGGTAAAAAATTCATAAAACATGGCAGCCGTTGACTTACCGCACCACCTAATATTTACTAAACTCATGAAATACTTAATTCTGTTATTTGCTGCCACATCTACTTTTGCCATTGTAGGGGGGAGACTCATCTCTGATTCTGAACAACCTTCTGTCGTTCAAATTTCAGTTTATACTGAAAATGATGACATTGGCTCATGCACAGCTACCCAGATCTCTTCCAATACTATACTCACAGCTGCCCATTGCGTTTACCATGAAGAATACTTAAAAAATGGAGATGTATATCAGATTTATAACATTAATTCTAAAGTAGTGGCATTTGCGAATAAACATGTGTTTATTCATCCCGAATACTCCAAGCTTAGCGACAGAGAAAAATCGAAGCATGATTTGGCCATTGTCTATTTCCCTGATGCTAATTTTAAAAACATAAGCCCTATCTCTTTCCAACTACCTCACAAGGATTCCAAGTTAACCTTAGTTGGCTACGGGAAAACTGATATTTATTTCTTCTCAGACACAGCTAAAAAAGAAGGGCCTAACTTTTTAGAGCACCCACTTTCAGAAATTCAGCCTTTAGTCAAAATACGGCCAAAGTTTAGAAATATTTTTGGTGCTTATGAAACAGATTTAGCGGCTCCTCACTTTGGAGACTCTGGAGGACCTCTCCTTTATAAGAATTCTGTTATTGCACTCGCTTCTCAGATTTCAGTTTATCCATACTTGATATATTTTGAGGTCGAACCAAAATATACAAGCGTAATGGAAAAATCTAATCGCAATTTTATTAATTCAGTTTCTGAATATCTAAATTTAGGAATTAATTACTGAGGCTTATACCAACACAAAGGTCTGAATCCCCAAGCAAAGCCCTGGCTTCTATTACATGTCCCATATCTATAATCTTCTGGATCCATTGAGATATCTTTTGAAACAGGACAAATGGCCCCATAAAGATAAGTATCAAGTCTGCACTGAGCAGCAGGGTGATTTACATCCATAAACTCACTCACATGCTGATCGGCTGTCTCGAACATAGGCATAATACTTTTACCACCCAGGCTTGCTAAAACACTCGCCAGTACGTGCCCTGCATAAGCACCTCTTACACATAGCGCCTGCTCATTGGCCGTTGCAAAGGTATTAGTACAAAGAGCATAGATAAAAGGTGGAACAAAAAATTTCTGAAGTTCCGCTACGTTGTCTTCATCTTTCCAAAGCTCACGTAAGCATTTTGCTGTTCCATAATAATCAGATTGTCCTTCCGCACTTGCCCAGTAGCTCGAACCCTTACGAGGAGCTCCTCCAATATGGTGACCAAGCTCGTGACAAATAACTAAAGAAAATCCATCTTTAGTCATCCCTGGATATCTTGCTAGCCCACCAAACATTGAGACGTTATAGTTTCCATCTTTCTGATCAGCAAAGGCATTGGCCGTTTCTGATTCCCAATAAGAATAAACCACTAAGTCTCTTCCATACTCACGGTAGACTTTATCAACAAAGACTTCATTGAATTTATTTATCGCATCCTTATATTCTTTCTCAGTAGTACCTGTTCCATAGCCCATTGGGACTATAATATTGTAAGGATTAGGAAAGCCTGTATCACAAGCATAAGATGAAGCGACTAATACACTAATTAGCGTAGCAATTAAAAATTTCATAAAAATCCCTTTTTATTTTTCTGAGACGATAGTTCCTTTAGGGAGAACAAAAACGAAATGATCTTTTTGGAAGGAAATATCTTCTTTGAAAGTACTAAACTCCAGTGTGATTTCCTTATCATCCAAACGAGTTAAAATCATCGTCTTCAATTCCCTTAAAGACTTAATCTCATTTACTTTTCTATTACTTGGAAAGGTAGCCTTTTTTACTCCAATTCGTCCAGCAATATCTTGCTTGAAAATAATTTCAACTTTCCCCTTCCCTGCGCTTACTGAATAAAAAGAATTATCAATGAGGCCTCTTTTTAACGAATCAAAAAATTTAGAAAGAAAAAGACTTGAAGAGTTTTGAATAACAACGTTGCCTTTTTCCCCTTCAATAAACGGAGGAGTATAATACCAACTTTTTTTCTTATTGCTTACAAAAAGAGAATTCCCACCTTTTTTAACTGAAAACTTAATTTGGCCAGGGTATTGATAATCAAGGTCCCCTTCACTTTCTTTTATCTTGCCTGAAATTTCACTCATGACCTTTTGAACAAAATGAGTTTGAAAGGAACTTGGCAAAAATCCTGCAAAACAATTTAGTGTAATAAAGAAAACTAAATATTTCATTATTGCAATTGAACCGATAGGGCCTTAGATATTCCTGGTTCCTGCATAGTTACACCATAAAGCTTATCGTTTAATTCCATTGTCTTTTTGTTGTGAGTAATAAGAATAAATTGAGACTCAGAGCTCATTTCTCTTAAAAGTTCATTGAAACGACCAACGTTCGCATCATCCAGAGGAGCATCGACCTCATCTAAAAGACAAAATGGTGATGGCTTAACCAAGAATATTGAAAAGATTAAACTCACTGCCGTCATGGCCTTTTCACCACCAGACATTAAGTTAATATTCTGCATTTTTTTGCCAGGTGGCTGAGCAATAATATCAATCCCACATTCAGCATCATCAAGGCTTCCTTTAATTTCAAGCTTAGAGGCTCCTCCACCAAAGATAATTGGGAAGATTTTAGTAAACCTATCATTTACTTCATTGAAAGCTTCTTTGAATCTCACTTTTGACTTATCATCAATGTGGATAATAGCTGACTCAAGATCACTTAAAGATTTCTTTAATTCAATCTCTTGTTCCTTTAAGAAATCATAACGTAGTTTTTGGTGGTCATAATCTTCAATGGCTTGCCAATTGATTTCCCCTAAGCGATTTAATTCTGTTCTGTATTGTCTAAACTTATCTTTGCACTCTCTTAAAGCAGAACCATATCTCCTTTCAAAGTGGTAAGATTGTTTTTCTATAACAATCACACCTTCTTCTGACTCCATTGTATAAATGGATGAGATATCTTTAAACTCTTGGAGAAGCTCTATTCCTAAATCAAGGTGAGCTGCCAGTACTGCTCTTAAATCAATTTGATATTTCTCAAAAGTATTTCTCACAACAAGCTCTTCATCTTCCAAGATTTGCTTCATTTTCAAATCTCTTTCAAAAAGCTCTTTTTCAATTTTATTAAGCTTGATAGAGATATCTTTAACCTCAGATTCTCTACCACTCATTCCATTCATTAATTTATTCAGCTCATCTTTTTGAGCTGAAAGTTCTTGTTCTTTTTCTTTCACTTCTCCAACTAAATCAGCATTACTTTGAGCTAACTCTTCAATTGTCCCATCAAGAAGTTCGATATCATCTTTTAAAATATTGACTTGCTCAACTAAAGATTCAATTTTTAGTTGGGCCTTTTCAGAACGCTCACTATTTTCTTTAATCTGACTCTCAATACTCTCCACTCGAGAAGCAAATGTGCGGGACTTAACTTCTAAGTCAATAAATTCTTGGTTCTTACTATCAAGCTCTTCTTTGAGATCTTCATACATTGATTGAAGTTCTTGCAATTTTGCCTGATCGTTTTCAAGCTCTTTATTGGCCCTTTTAATATGGGCGCTATTCTTGTCATCACTTTCTAGAAGCTCAAGCTTACTTGCCGATAATTCAGATTTTCTATTTTTTAAAATCTCAATTCGTGTATAAGTTGATTCAAAGCTCGACTCTCTTGATTCAAGTGCACTTTTCTTGCTTATATAGCTTGAATTCGCTTGGTTAAATTTTTCACGAAGTGCTTCATAAGCATCACGCTTTTCAGTTAACGCAATCTCCGCTGTTTGAAATTTTGCCTCTACAGCTTTCAATTTCATATCAAGTTCTTGAACCTCTAGACCTAAGCTCTTTATTTTATTATTTCTTTGAATCGTTCCTTGTTCAAGGTCAGATTTTTTTCTTAAAGAAATCTGAAGTGATGAGTTCACTTTTCTTACAGCAACATCTCCAGATGGAGAAACCATGGCCTTGAAATTCAAATCAGCTGATACTTTAAGTGCCAATTCAAGGTTTAGATTCTCAATAACTAAAAAACCTTCCAAGAGATTCTTGATAGAATCTGCATATTTAGTTTCTTTAACTGTAATAATATCATTAACTTTTTTAATCCCAGTGCAACCATTAACAGCAAGCCTCTCTAAAGATTCATCACTAACTACATCAGCTTTGCCTACTTTGAAGAGGTCCAGGTTCGTTTCATCTCGGTTTTTAAACCAATCTTGAAATTTACTGCTATTGGAATCAGAAGAAACCAGCCCATAAGAATAGGTGGCAAGAAGAGATTCTACTGCTTGCTCATACTCAGGCTCACACTCAATAAGACTTGAAAGGAATTTTGTATCTTCGTCTTGAGTTTCATCTAAGTACTCGAAGGCACCTTCTTTAGTTTTTTCTAAGTTATTGTTAATTTCCATTAACGATTTTAGTTTAGAGTCTTTTGTTAAGAAATCTTGGGTTAATTCGCGAAGCTCTAACCTTGCACTTTTCTCTCCTTCAACTAAGTTTTCAATTTCTTCTTTAAGAGTTTCTTCTTCTTTAGCTAATTGCTCATAAATATCACGTGCCTTATTGGCCTCATCTTTTTGCCTTGCTAAATCACCAGAGAATAAAGATGATTGCTCTTCAAGCAGTTCCATTTCCTTAGAAATATCTTCCAAGCTTGATGAAATCTCCTCTAAACGGGAAGAAACTCTAAACTGGTCTTGCTCCGTTGAATTCAGTACGTTTTTACGATTTTCAACATCTTCTTTTAATAACAAATATTCTTTTTCGCGCTCTTTGGTTTTTGTTCTTAACTCAATTAACTCTGATTCAATTGAGCCTAATTCAGAACCCTCTTCATTTTCTGCTTCAATTTCATTTTTCTTTTGCAGAAGATCTTTGGCCTTATGCTCAATTCCCATCAAGTCCGATCGAAGATCTGAAATATCATTTTGCTTTTCTTCTAAATAAGCTTCTTTTTCGACTTTCGTCTTCTTCGAGTAAGAAAGCTTTTGTTCAAAAGCCGCCAAGTTTCTAGAAACTTCATTAAACTCTTTTTGAAGTTCATCCACTTGTTCTGTTAGTTCTGTCTTTTTAATTCTCTCATCTTG
>CAYGUN010000149.1:0-7018 GCA_964353025.1 uncultured Bacteriovoracaceae bacterium | reverse complement strand
GCAAGGAGCTCGATAGCTTGTGTATTAGCGGCAATCAACATCACAACAAGTCCGGTTAAGGTTAATAACAATTTCATTTTAAAGCTCCTCATGTTCTTATCGTTCAATTAAATAAAAATCTTTAACAATCAACCTCATAACACATTGTTTTAATTAAAGTTTTATCAAACTTATTTAGTTGAAATTTTTTTACGGTGTGTGCCAATTTAACTTGGCAAAATAGTGTCTTTTGTTGAGATTCCAAGTGCTTAGAATAGGCTAATTTAGCCCCGTAAACCCTTATAATTTAATGAGCTATAATAGAAGTAAATGGATACAAATCATATATTCGAAGTTCTCAAGCAGGTCGTGGATAAAAAGGGAGGGAAACTCCAAACACAATCTTATACAAGAATCAGAGATTATTATAAAGTCATCTGCTCAAATTTTTGAGCTTTATCAATCAGAGGGTTCTAGGGATTAAGAGGGTTTAGATTTTTCATTTTTGAAATATGGCTGACTTTGAGGTTGGAATGAATTTTTATTAAGAATTATTAGCTGTAATAAATACAGATAGATAGCTTAAAACGGCGTCTTGTGCTATGAATCAAACCTCAGAAACATAAGGTGATAAATGAAAAACATAATGATAACTGGCGCTAAGTCAGGAATTGGGAAAGCATTAACTGAAATTCTTAGCCCTAACTACTTCAATAGAGCTGTTCTACTTGATATTGATGAGATTGGAATTAGTGACAGCAATTATATTTGCTATCAAGTGGATGTATCTAATGACAGCCAAATGGAAGAAGTTTTTTATGACTTAGCTCAAAAAGACATACTTATAACTCATGCTTTTAATGCTGCAGGAGTAGCTGGACCAAACAAACCTTTCCATACGACAAGAGTTAGCGAAGCTCAAAAGGTTATGGACGTGAATTTTTTTGGGACAATGATTTCGATGAGGCACCAGATTAAAATGATGTTAAGGGCTGGGAACGGAAAAATTATTAATATGTCATCTGTTTTGGCAGATTGTGCATTACCGGGAAGCTCGATTTATGCTGCTTCAAAAGCAGCAATTAAGGCCCTTTCTAATACCATTGCAATAGAGAATGCAGAAAATGCTATTACTATTAATACTCTATCACCTGGAGCTGTTGATACGGGTTTCATTGATACTTTGAAAAAGAGGGTTGGAGAGGAGAACTTAAGCCACCTTCACCCTGTAAAAAGAATTTCAACAGCTATTGAAATTGCTAATTATGCTAAGTTTATTCTTGAAAACGATACTTCTTTTATGACAGGGACGGATATTAAAATAGATGGTGGGTATAGTGCTAAATAGCCTGCTTCCATTTTTGCTATTGTTTTTTTCATTTGGAGTACAAGCAAAGCTTAAAGTTTGCTCTGACAGAGATATTATAGAAAAAATTGGAAGCGAGAACTTTCCAAGAGAAATGTTAAGCTGTGCCAAAGAGCTTGGTAGCTACAACCTAGGTTATAAGGATAAAATCGTCGCTGTTTTGCTTGATAAAGAAGTAAACGGAAAAATATTCTATTTCTCTTATCCTCGAATTCATCAAATTAAATTTTTTAACTATGTTGATGGGAAATTAGAGTCCACTTACAAATATGAAAAAATTAAAAATGGAGGTCAAGAATCAGTTACAATCGATAATCTTAAAACCAAAAAAAGCAAAATTATTGCCCTTTTGAGAACAGAGAGCTCTCTGCAAGTCCCTTACCTTACGTTTAATTCCAGGGAGAAATTTCAGAAATTCTTAAAGGAAGAACTTTTGTTTGAAGGCCTATGGTTTGGTATTATGATTTTTACCGCCTTCATCTCTCTCGTTATTTATTATATTAAAAGAAACAAAGAAGTGTTATATTTCTTTATTCACCTGTCTGCTCTTGTTATCGCTCAAAGTGCTTTTTCAGGATTCTTTTTTAGCTACTTTTCGTTTTTACCTGATTACTTTCTTCGAAGGTCAATTATTTTGGTTTTGTGCTTAATGGTTTACGGCTCAGTTGGGCTAATTTACCAAAATTTTAAAAGAAGTATAGGATGGAAAGTAATTGAATTTTATAAATACAACAACTATCTAGCGATTTTAATTTTTATTACAACACTAGTTTTTTATAATCAGGTCACAATAAAACTGACTAGCTATATGATGCTCTTATTTTCGGTTTCGACACTGATAGTTTGTATAATGGCTTTGAAAAGGAGGTATGAAAATGCTTTAATCTTATTGACTTCATTTTCATTTTTTCTTTTATCAACTTTGGCTTTTACACTAAAGGACCTAGGCTTTATAGGAATAAATGAGATTATACTTGATAATATTGTAAAAGTAGGTTTTTTTGCTGAAATTATGCTTATTGGTATTGTTATATTGAGAACTCTTCTAAAAGAGCAGAAAACACTTGAAGAAGCAGTTATTAATAAAAAAATCTCACTTAGTGCAAAAGCAATCAAGCATGATGTTAAATCTCCGCTTTCTTCGCTTGGCTATCTTTTAAAGATGGTTAATAAAAAGCTTAACGAAAATGAAAGAGTTATTGCTAATGAATCATTGAACAGGATTGAGGATATTATTAATACCTTAACTTCTACCAATGAAAGTGGCAATAGAGATCATATTAGTTATACACATCTTTTTTCATTGGTTTCGATGAGTGTTTCAGGGAAAAGGATTGAACATAAGAATAGAAAAGGGATAGAAATCAACCTTGTTAATTATTTAGAGTACGGTGTTTTTATTGCCTGCAACAGGTCACTATTTTCACGTTCCTTATCGAATTTAATTAATAATAGCATCGAAGCAAGTCAACAAGGGACAACCAATAAGATCAATATTAAACTTTCTAACGATAAGGAAAGTTGTTATCTTGAAATAACGGATAATGGGATTGGAATTAGAAAAGAGAATATTAGAAAAGTTACACAAAGAGGGGAAAGTATAAATAAATTAAATGGTCAAGGTATTGGACTCGCCATTGTAGATGAATTTGTTCGTATTTCAGGTGGGGAATTGGAAATTCAAAGTGAATATGGTTTGGGTACAAAAATTATTATAAAGTTGCCGAAAGTCGAAACTCCGCACTGGCTTGAGAAGGAGTTAAATATTAAGCAAAGAAAAATCTGTATTGTTGATGATGATGATTCTATCTTTTCTGTATGGAAAGAACTCTTTCTTCCCTATGATGTAGAGCTGATTCATATTAAGAGATCTTATGACTTTGACAATTGGATAAATAACAAGGACATTAATAACTACTACTTTCTTTTCGATTTTACTTTAATTAATTCTGAATTAGATGGGCTTGCTCTTATTTCTAAATATAATCTTAAACAAAACTCTACATTGGTGACTAGCAGCGATAGCGATGTCACACTTCAAAACAGAGCTTTAAAGTGCGGGGTAAAAATAATTCCTAAAGAGTCGGCTCGTTTTATTAAAATTGAATTGAAAGATACAACAAGAGAACTTATTCTTATCGATGATGACTTGTTTTTGCATAAAATATGGACTTTTGCATCGGAACAATCAAAATCTAGCCTAACATGTTATAGTTCAATTAAAAATTTCCTAAATAATAGTGAAAAGCACTTGAAATCTGCAGATATTTATATTGATGAAAACATTTCGGAGATTGAAAAGGGAAGCATTGATTCATTTAAAATTTATGAAAGAGGATTCAAAAATATTTATCTAAATAGTGCTATGGAAGTTGAGAATATACCCTATTGGATAAAATCAATAACAAATAAAGATTTTCCATTGTATTAGCGATGTTAACAAACTCCGTACTTTTTTTTTGGGATCCTATCCTTTCGAAACTTAAAGAGTCAGGATATAGCCGTGAGTTTAAACTTTCAGAGCAAACTTCTCCAAGTTTTATCGCGGTTTTGACAGATGTTGCTAATGAAGGTGCTTCTAAGAAGTTCTCACGCAAGCTATTAGAAGAAAATGATAAATACCATAATGGAGATATTGAATTGAATAAAATAATTAATTTATTTCCTGTTGATACATCTCAAGTAAAAAGTGTTTTGAAGGAAAACTTTTATCCTTTCAAGATGGATAAAAAGTTAAAAATACAAATTTTAGAGGAGGTAGATAGCATATCTTCTTTTTTGGAGAAAATTAAATTTATAAAAAATAGCCGAGACTTACAAAAACAAGTGAGGATTATTAATGAAATTTAAATCTTCTTTAATAGAGCTAGGACAATTGGATGAAGAGGTTTTTCAAAAGATTAAGACAGAAGTCTTGCAGGCAACAAGCCAAGAATGGCTTACGGATACAAAGAGGCAAAATTACTGGAATGCTCATAAAAAAACAGAGTCAATTGTTTTAAAAATGGGCAGAGAGTATGAAACGTCTCAATTCACTTGTGCATGGGAAGAAAAATGGCAATACATCTTAAGGCCTTTAATGGATAAGCTCGAATCTATTTATGGGAGTGGGGAAGTAACGAGAATGATTATTAGCAAGCTTTTTCCAAGTAGTGAAGTAGGTGAACATATGGATACAGAGAGACTCCTTCATTTCTCTCACCGAATTCATCTGCCAATTGAAACAAATGAAGAGGTTGCTTTTTCCGTAAGAGGTCAAAAATATAAATTGGAAGAAGCAATGCTTTATGAATTAAGCAATCAAGACCTCCATAGCGTAGAAAACACTTCAACCAAGGATAGAATCCATATAATTGTTGATTATGCAGATCGAAATTGTATTGAAATATTGAAAGGTGAAAAATAATATACATGACATCCATGTAAATTATGAAAAAGTAGGCGAAAGAACTCATAAAGGGTGGATTAAGCATCAGAAAAGATATAAAGATCTTCCAAGTTTAGAATCATTGTATCTGATATAAATAACTGGATAGTCGAGATGCTATATACATGAAGAATTTAATGAACTTTGACTATATTATCTTTGATCTGGGTGGAGTTCTGCTGAACTTAAGCTACCAGAAAACCATCGATAGCTTCATGAGGGCCAATCCAAATGTTGGCCCAGATGAATTTATGGGTAAGCAGAGTCAGCTGGCTTTCTTCTCAGAATATGAGACGGGAAGGATTTCAACAACTGACTTTATTAATGAATTTAATTCTGCCTATGACGTGAATTTTTCAAGAGATGAGTTTGAAGCTCATTGGAATGAAATGATACTCGATTTCCCTATTAAGCGGATTGAATTGTTAGAGACTTTAAGAGAGAAAGGGAAAAAGGTTTTTCTCCTAAGTAATATCAATGAAATTCATGAGAGGGCAGTTGCTGAACGTTTCAAAGACCTAGATCTTAAAAAAGACTTTTTTGAGCTATTTGATAAGGCCTATTACTCACATCATATTGGAATGAGAAAACCTAATACTGAAATTTTTGAATTCGTTGTATCCCAAAATGCGATTGATAAAAAGAAGTGCTTGTTTATCGATGATAGTATTCAGCATATAGAAAGTGCTCGTAATTATGGGTTGAATGCGCTCCACTTGGTGGAGGGGATGGATGTTGTGGGTTTGAATGGCAGTAATAGTTAAATAGTAAATGCTGAAGATTCTTATTTATTGTACAATACCAGTTGAAAGTTTTTTATAAATTAAAAAAATATGAAGTTTAAAAAAATTAGTCAAGTTGGATTGGAATGAAAGAAATCAGTTCTTTAGGTAATACTTGGATCCCATTTTTTTTACATGCATTTTGGACCTCCTGATTTTCATAATGAGAAGTAATAAGGATAGCATTTTCGGATAATCGAGACCCAATAATTAAGTCTAACCCGGTTAACTTTGAACCTAATATTTCGTAGTCGAAAAGCATTATTTTACTCTTCTCTTTTTTTATATTTATATAATTTTTTGCATCATCTATCTTGTAAAAATGCTTTAACTCCCTGCCTGAAATTCTTTCATTCCATGACTGGTGCACCGAGCTATCGTCATCTAAGATAATTACTTCGCAATTTTTAGGGATATTAATTGATTTGCATAGATAAGTAGGAGGAATGGCTGAGGCTAACTTTATAATAATTTCTGTTCCTTTGGTTCCATTTGAATTAATAACAATCGAAGCACCTACGCTTTCAAGATATTTTTTTGCATGGTAGAGACCAAGCCCTGAACCATTTTCTTTGTTAAGGCTATAGCCTTTTAAAAAAACTTTCTCCTGTATTTCTTTTTTTATTCCATGCCCATTATCAGCAATTGATATCACAATTTGCTCATCTTGTTTCTTTAATATTATATCTATGTTTAAAATATCTTTTGATTTTGCTTCAACCGAATTATTTATAATATTTGAAATGACTCTTTTTAGATTATGTGAATTGATATAAGCATAGAAGTCGCAATGATTTTTACAAAAATAAAAGTTGAAATTAACGGTTGTATTGCAAGAATACTCAAGTTCTTTCTCTTTATATATTGAGTTTACGAGCAGGAACAGAGAGCAAGGTGCACCTTGGTTTTGGGGTTTGTTGGTCTCTTTTTGGTATTTGTTAAGAAGGCTATTGGAGATGTCATTGATCCTGTTAGTTGCAGCAAGGATTAGCTTCCTTTGGGAGTCCGGGAGTTGTCCAATAGACTCAGATATAACAACATCAAGAGCTGTGAGTGGAGATCTTATATCATGAGCAAGCTGAGATGCGAGAGAGAACAAAGCTTCTTTTTTTGATATCTCTATCAGTTGTTCTTGTGTTTCTTTTATAAAAACTAAATAATTTTCAAACGATATTTTGAGGTTTTCAATTTCATTTTGGGAAATTACCAGCTCTGTTGATATACTTTGGTTGGTAGTAACGGTGCTTGTTAAATTCAAAATTGGCTGAATAATGTGAACTCTGAAAATATAAGTTCCAAAGGTGAACGAAGCAAACAAACATAGGACGCTAGCAGCAAACAGCATAATGAAGTTTTGATACTTGTTTTCTTTGATGGTAGCAGCTTTAATTTCAAATTTTTTATTTTTGTTGATTTTAATATCCTTCAAAAAATCGACTTTATTTTGTATATCTTCTTTTGATA
>CAYGUN010000148.1:0-7023 GCA_964353025.1 uncultured Bacteriovoracaceae bacterium | reverse complement strand
AGGTTTGTTATTAATCACAATGCAAATAGGACTGAAGATAAATTTCTTGAATGGGCAGACCCTGTATTTGGTATTGCTGGTATTTGGTTTCAATCAGGGGATTTATCGATTGCAGGCTCTTTAAATACAATTATTCCGGTACTTCGAACACGAGATACTAAGGAAGATTCTATTTTATTTAATCCGGGTGGTTTTAATAATATTAATTATAAAATTAATGAAAAATTCAGCATTGGTTCATGGGTTTGGGCCAGAGGTTTCTTTTATGATGGCGCTACAGAATTAGAAGATGAAAGGTTCTCGTTTTTCGTTGCTCCATTAGTGAATTTAGTTTTTAGCGATAAAACAGGTATGACAATTTTCTACCAAATAAATGGTGACAGCAACAGTGATTACAAAACGATAATAGATAATAATGAAAGCCTTAATATGCTATTTACTTATAGATTAAATGACCAGTTCACCATTGAACCTATGATAACTTTATTTAGAGAAAGTCGTTTTTCGGGTTCTAAGGCCAATTTAAATGTTTGGCTATCAGGTAGATTATTTTAGTTGAATTGAAAAAGGCAAATAGCTTTCCAAGTTTTTTGCCTGCTCAGCGATCTGAATAGATTCTTCTTGAATAAAGCGTGTAATCGCCTCATGAAATTGAGGAATTTTTAAATGATGAGCACTTTTAATTATCACAGGAGCAAAGCCCCTTAAAAGCTTCTGTTCACCCTGAGCACCAGCTTCAAATAAAGCAAGCTCTCTCGCTATACAAATTTCCATTCCCATGTAATAACACATTTCAAAATGTAGTGATGTGGATTGATACTCAGGCATGCATCCCCAGTACCGACCGTAAAGGGTTGTCGAAGACTGAAAGAATAAACTCATCGCGACCATTTTTTGCCCTTTGTTCGCAGTAATGAGTAAGCCAGACGGTGAGAGTTTCCTCTTAAATTCCAAAAAAGTATTTATGTTAAGATAAGGATGAGAGAGCTTTTTATCAATTGTTGTGAGATAGAGTTCATAGACTTCTACCATTTGCTCGTGGCTCACTTCATTTAAGCTTTGTATTTTAATCTCAAGACCCATCTCATAAATTTGGCGTCGTTCTTTTTTGATCATTTTTCTTTTGCGAGACTTTAGTGTTGAGAGGAAATGCTCAAAACTCTCGTATTTATTTTCCCAGTGGAATTGTAATGAATCTCGTATTTCATAGCCAGCTTGATGAAGCAGCTTGGTTTCTTCAGGCGAAGTAAAAAGATAGTGATGCCCTGACAAAGATGTTTTTAAATAATCTTCTTTAACTGCAGTGATAAGTTCTTCTTTTTGTGGCCCCAATATTTTTGCAGCATTGACTGGTGTAAAAGGAGTGCAGTGGATAAGTTTGGGATAGTAGGGGACTTGATGTCGTTCATAAGCTTCGGCCCACGCCCAATCAAATATATATTCACCATAGGAATGATTCTTATAAAAGCCATAGGTCGAGCTTTCACCAAGTTCAAATTTTTTGGTAACCCAACCCGTTTGAGGTGTTAAGGTTTTAGATTCAACCAGAGCTTGGATGAAAAGATCGCTACTAAAGGGATTATCGGGCTCAAAGCTCATAGGTTACTGCCTAAGATAACTGCGTCCAAACTTGGAAGCACTGCAGGGAGTTAATATAAGTAGCGTGAGGTATTTCATCGTTATAGAGTCGCATAAATAATGTGAATTGAGAATGAAGTTAAAGTATCTTGTATGAGACTTTTATTTCCAAAAAATTCTCTCCTGCCACTTAGGAGAGATTTTTTGAGTTATGCGCACAAGTAGAAAGACTACTATAAATGAAAAGACAATTCGAAAAATAAAGATACCAAAGAAGTCACTACCAAGTAGGTAAACTAAAAGTGTATCTTCAATTAGAGCGTGACTTAGTCCCATTAAACTAATAGAGAAAAAAGCGTCACTCTTATCTATTTGTCCTGTATCAACTTCTTCAATGATAAGACCACTACCATAGGCAAAACCAAGACAAAGTCCAACTACCGTAATGAGGGATGCCTTTTTATTAATTCCTACTAAATGCATCAGAGGTGCTAAGGCCTGATTCATTTTGTTTACTAATCCCCACTTAGTTAAAAGTTTAACTAGAATAAATAGGCTTAAAATAATAAAAAAAATGCTAAGCAGTTTCATACTCTCGGCCAAGGCCCAATCAAGAAGTGTTAGAGATGATGGTTCAAAATGAATACTAGGAGTTGAGTTTTGTGTGAATAAGGAAAACTCTTGGTAAAAATGAGAAATAATAAAGGCAAAAAGTAGGGCCGAGCCAAAGCGAAAGGCAAAATTAAAAGGGGCACGTACTCCACAGCGACTGGCCACTGCAACTTCAACAAAGAGGTTATGGCCAACTAGCATAAGTAGTGAAAGGGTCGTGGCCTGGGCAACAGAAAGTGGGGGAACTTCAATGGAGGAGAACATAATAAGTCCTCCGTAAATATTATTAAGCATGGTACTAAGCCAAACGAGCCCAGTCTCAGAAGGTAAGTGAAGTCCTTCAATAAAAGGTTTGAGTGGAAGAGAAACCAAGTGAATCAGATCCCATTCGGTCAAGACCTTGGCCAATATAATAATAGGGGTCATGACCGAAAATAAACTTTTTGAAGTTTTCAAGGCCATTAATAGGGTTTGTTTTAACTCTTGTTTTGTTAACATAAGATTGTGGACACTAATCTTTTGTCCACAATTTGTCACTAAAATGTGGGAAATTATGATTTAATTAAATAAAAATATTAAAGGATAAGAAGCGGTATGCCCTATATAATTTCCCCCATGATAAAACTAGGAACTAAAGGCGAGTGGTTTGAAGGAGAGTCTTTATTCCATCCAAGCAGGAAAGCTTCCTCCTGTTAACTATGATAAGCATATTTTAAAACCCCATAGCATGGCCCATATTGAGACGCCTCTTCACACTCAAAAAGAAGGCAAGTCTATAGACTATTATTTTGCATCTCACCCCCAGCATTTTTATGGAAAATGTCATGTGGTTAAATTTGAAAATAAGAATTGGGTTGATAAAGGTAGTGGCGTAAAACAAAAAGAAATTTCCCTTAAAGAGCTTAAGTCAAAAATAGGTCAAATACAGAACTTAGAAAAACTACTCATAAGTGTAGATTCAATTGATGAGAACGAATTTGGTTACCATGAACCTAATGATGTATTAACTCTTTCTCTTGCAGCGGCAGAATACCTAGCATCATTAAAAAGCTTTAACCTGATTGGAACATCTTGGAAATCAAGCGATTTCATGCCTGGCTCGGCTGAAAGACCCATCCACAATGAGTTATTTAAAAAGGCCCTGATTCTTGAATACATTAACCTCAATAAAGTTCCAGAAGGGGAGTATTTTCTAAATTGTTTCCCTTTAAATTTAGAAGGTGCTTCAGAGGCCCCAGTAACAGCTGTGTTATTTAATAAAAATGAACTTAGTTAGTTCATTTTTCCAGGTCAAAATATAAATTTAAAGTAGTTTGCTATTATCTAGATAGTAATGTAAGGTTGTTTTAGTTAAAGTATTTATTTTCGGTTTCAATCTCTTATCAAGTAATTAAAATCCAGAAAAATTCATTCTTATAACAATTAAATTCTCAGGTTGGAATAATCTAACTGGGAAAGCAGCGTTCATTTATGAACGTACTGCTGAATCACGCTCAAAATATTCAAGGAGAATCATATGAGTAACAAAATTTATGTAGGTAATTTATCTTTTAACGTTATTGAAGACAGTCTATCAAGCCTGTTCAAAACATTTGGAACAGTTTCATCATGTAAAATTATTACAGATAGAGACAGTGGTCGTAGTAAAGGCTTTGGCTTTGTAGAGATGTCATCATCAGACGAAGCTAGAGAGGCAATTTCTAATTTAGATGGAAATGAAATGGATGGCCGTAACCTTAAAGTTAATGAAGCTAAGCCTCAAGAAAGAAGAGAGAGAAGCTTTTCTAGTAATAATTGGTAGTCAAAAGACTCTAATTAACTACAAGTAGATAAAACAATAAAAAGCTAGAAAGCTGTCAGGCCACGTAAATATTATTTATTAGGTTGAACATGCTTTCTTAGCTTTTATAATTCAACCAGTTATTAGTACGCCATCCACAAGCGAGCACACTCATATGCATTGAGCTTGCCTGAGTAATTGCTTAATATGGGTTTTTCTAATGAATTTCTTTGATAGGGAATATAATCTGAGGGAATATTCTTAAAAAACTTTTGAACGTCATCGAAGCTAAAGCCTATTTCTTTTAGGCGAGGTAGATAAAGATCAAAAGCAAGACTCTGATTCATATTACTCAAACTGACCGGATTATATTCAACATTTGGATATTTTTCGAGATACTTTACTCTTCTTGATATTGTTTCAATATGAAAGATAAATTCATCCATATTTTCCTGGGCCTCAAACATTCGATGCTCAATTGTATTAATTCTCTTTGGGTTAACATAGTTTGAAAGATTTAATGCTTGAAAATGACGATGTCTTCTATAGTCATGGATAACTCCCTGAGAGACATCTAGAATATTCCAATAATTTTGGTTAAAGTTAAAAACTTTTCGAACGATGGTTCTGGCCAGTTCATCAAAGGACATCCTCCCTGTTTTAAATTGGGCCCTAATATTTTCAAATCTCTTTAGTTGTTCTGATGAAGGAATTCCATTATAGAAATAACTAGAACGAGTATCATTTGCATATCTATTACCAAAAATATATTCGACTTGGTAAATATTATTGAGGTAGTCCGTAATATAATCCAGTAATAGCTGTGAGTTGCCATTGAAGAGTTTCTGAACGTCAGAGTGAATATGCCCACCACCTGCAAGTTCTGTCGAGAGATCTAATTCAGAAGCTGTTTGAAAGATATAGCTTTGAAGAATTGCCTTATGCTCTTTAAAAAAACTGAGAGTTTGAGGAGATGTCTTTATTTCGACACAGCCAACATCGGTAATGATTTCGATAAAAAAATCATCAAGAGACTCTATAGTGATTTTATAAGCCTTGTTATTTCTTGTGTCTTTGACTTCATCCAATCGACAATCGGGACATTTGTTCATGATAGCTTGCTTAAACCTATCTAAATAAGGAGCATTTCCAGATGTTCGTAAAACTCTGTTCCCTAGGTAATCACTTATTGTTTTTGATCTTGTTTCTTCATTGCTGAACGTAAATTCAGGTCCCCAGATTGGATCTGAGCTAAATGCAGTAGCGCTAGAGAAAATAAGTATAAGTAGGGTTAACATCTGGTAATAATAGTAGATTTTAGTAGGAGAGACTATCCGCGTTATCGTCTCGTGTACTTTTTATAGGGAAATTTGAGACATTTGTTAAGTCAAAGAGATTACAGGGCAATTAAAAGGTGGAGTGGGGGGGTTAACAGGGCAAACTAGTTAAGTATCAACAAATATCCACACAAATTATTTTTATGCTAAAATATCAGGGTATGAAGAGATCTATTACAACTTCTGAAAATGAAAAACACTCAGTCATCAAGACGTTACAAAGCTTAAAAGAAGAAGTGCGGCTTCAGCAACTAGAAAATACCCAAATTGATCAAGATACTATCAACACGAATCAATCTATAAATGATCTTCAGCGAGAAATCGAGACTTTGGAAATTGATTTAGAAATCTTAAGAGAGCAAAAAAGACAGAAAAAGAATATTTTGGAAAAGGCCCAGGCCCAAGAGACACTTTTAAAAAATAACCACCAAGATCAATTGAAGTACTCAGGCGAATTACAAAAAATAGGTAATGATCTAAAGCAAAGTCTGAATAAAATCCAAGCTTCAATAACTGAGCAAGGCCAGCAGAACCTTAAACTCAAAGCATCCACTGAGACAAATCGTTTAGCAGTTCACAAGAATGAAGCTCTTTATAACAAGCTTAAAGAAGAATATAGAGCGACTCAACAGGCCCAAAAAGAACAAGCAGGTATAAATAATCAGCTTGAACAAAAACGAGACTTGCTTAAGAAGAAAAATGAAGAAATTAATCTCACTCTTGATAAGAATAAGAAAAACTATGATCAACTCTTAAAAAAATGTGAGAATTATCAGCAGTGTATCCTTGAGATAGAGTTTAAAAATAAAACTAAGCTCAAGGAAATTCATCAACTTAAAATAAATGCTAAAAACTTAATAGCTGAAATTAATAATCTCAATCAAGTCAGAATTGAAGCCTCACAGCGTCGAGAGCAATATGAAAGTGTGAGCGCTGACTTTAAAACAAAAAATACTCAATTAGAAAATAAGAAGAAGTCCCTAGTTGATAGTATAGAAAAGCTAAATGAGTTCTCTCATAAATTAAAAGATAACAATAATGCTTTAAAGGCTCAGTCCTTAGAGCATGAGCAAAATATAGAAAAACTAACTACCGAACAATCACAACGAAGCCAAGAGGTAATTGAACTTCAAAAAGAAAATCAAAACCTATTGGGGCATAAAAGTAATCTTGAAAATCAAATGAAGCAACTAAAGCTTGAAAATGGGCAGAAGACGCAAGAATTTGTTAAGGCCCGGGAAGAAAATCGCGAAATTCTTAAAAAGAGTGAGCTTGTTTCAGCTGAGCTTGAAAAAATCAAGACCTCTAATGAGGCGAAATTATTTAAGCAGCAAGAATATATGGCACAACTTTCAAGCAGTATACATACGGCCAGAGCAAAACAGAAGAAACTTGAGCTTGTGACTCATGAACAAACAAGTAATATAAAAGAACTCTCTGCCTATATTCAAAGTTTGATTAAAGATAAGAAATTCCTACAAGATAAAGTAGCAGAAAGCCTTACTGAAAGTGAGAGAGTTTCTCAAGAGAAATCCTCATTAGAGCGCAGTAGTCAAGACTTGATAAAAGAGAAAAAGCAACTAGAAGAAGAGCTTAAGATTCTAGCGAATGAGCTTCTTCAAGAAAGAAAAACTCTAGCAAACTTTAAAGAAGAGTTTGTTAAAATTATTCGCACGCGAAAAGTACTCGAGAGTAAGATTAGCGAAGCCCGAAAAG
>CAYGUN010000147.1:0-7053 GCA_964353025.1 uncultured Bacteriovoracaceae bacterium | reverse complement strand
AGGAAAAAGATTAAAAGTTTAGATTTTTTTATATCCAATTAAATTCTCTACATAAGCGCGATTTATAACTCTTCTAAGGTTGGGTAATCTGTATACCCCTTTTCACCTTCTGTATAGAACGTCTTACTATGAATCAAATGGATCAAAATAAATTCTAGTGTGCTTTCAACCGGCCAGTATTACCGATAATATCCATCTTAATAACACAGGCATACTCAAATCTATTGGTTTCCGGGTCTTGTTTAAAGCAAGTGACCTTTTCTCCTGCTTTTTTATTGCCAGTAACGATGATATCAAGATCGTCATACATATACTTTGCAGCATCTCCTTCTACTTGGAGTAAATAGGTTTCGCTATTCTTTTCCCTTCAAATACTAAAAGTTCCTTCTGCTTGAAGGTCATAGGCCAGAACCTGGAAACTTAAAAGTAATAAAAACATCGCTGTTAACTTCATAAAAACCTCCCTTGTTTAGGCCATATTATTCCTAAATGATAGCAGTCCTGAAATTTCCTATGCTATTTTTTGTCTGTGCTAAAAATAGATTTAATCAAAGAAGTCTCAATTGATTTTCGTCAAAAAAGTCGGCAAAGACGCATGGCGCATTAATGGTTTTTGGAAAACTTTATTCAGTTTTCCAAAAAAATTGTATATAATAATATTTTTAAGCCCAGAAGGCTTTACTTAAACTAGTTTAACGCGTAAAAAGTTTTTATATAACACATCATAAGATGTGGTTTTTATTCAAAAGAGGAAAATTATGAGTACCGGTGTAGTAAAATTTTTTAATGATTCTAAAGGTTTTGGTTTTATAACTCCAGATGACGGAGGAAAAGACCTTTTCGTTCACGTTTCTGCTGTTGAGTCAGGAACTTTAAGTGACAATGACAAAGTTGAATTTGAAGTTGGTGAAGGTCAAAAAGGACCTTGTGCTGTTCAAGTAAAAAAAATATAGTTTTTTAAAATATATTTGCTTTTTTGGGAGTCGCAAGACTCCCGATTTTTTTTTCATCACTCGCTTAGATAAAATTCTTTTTTATATATTGCCTGGGCGCAACCAAACTACCGAGTACCTGCTCGAATCTCTCATTACAAAATGGTTTTTCAACTACAAAAACATTTGGAATTCCCACAAAATCTTTTTCGAGCATTTTTCCCATTCCTGAGACCATGATGACATTAACACAACTAACCTTACGAATTTCTTTTAAGAGCCCTATTCCGTTCTTATTTGGCATCACTATATCTAAGATCACAAGCGTTAAGCTATTGTTCTCTAATAAATTCATTAAGCCGTTTGGATCCGTTAACTTAACCACCATGGAATTAGGAAACTGATGTTTAACTAGCTCAAAAAGTAAATTAGTGATCTCAACTTCATCATCAACAATAACAATCATACTTACACTATCGTTCATAGTTCCTTCGACTTAAAGTAAAGTAAAAAAAAAGATAGTTAAGTTTTATGGAGAATAGAAGAGTTTAGAAAAAAACAAACTTAATATCAACGTTAGCACTAAATCTTACCATGGTATGGATCGGCATTTAATTTAATAAATCCGACTAACCGGGGCTTCATTTTTCTTATATTACGGGACTAGGATAGTTCACCCATATAATCTTCAGGCACAAAATGAAATAAAACCATATGACAGAAATTATCTTCCTCCATCTTTGACCTCCAGTGCGGAAACTGGGTTCCTGAATAAAACAAGGCATCTCCTGGCTCCAGAATATACTCTACTCCATGGTCCAGAAAGAAATCTTTCTTAGTGAAATAATCCTGTTTAGGAATATCTAAGTCAGTATGTTCGTGTGTCACATAGATAGACCATGGTCTCACTTGATTCACGCAAAGATCAATTGTTCTGTAACAAGGTGGTCGGTCTATGTGGTATGAGCAATTCCCTTTTCCTACGTCATAAAGAGAGGCAAGTGAACAACTGGGCTTGAGTTGTTCTTCAAAATGCTTTTTAGCAATATTATTGAAAAACTTTTTATGCATAATCTTAAAAGGCTGGTAGTTGTTGAAGTAAATAAGTGTAAACTAACATACAAATAAGTCGTTTAAAAAACCTTTTCCATGGCCATGGCCCCAATTTTTACTGTAATATTTCAAGCGACTATGAAATTCTTAAGGAGGAAATATGAAAGCACTTATTTTATTCAGTATAGCATTATCAAGTAGTCTGTTTGCTCATGACTTAGAATATGGAAATTACCTTAAGCTGCAAGAAGCTTTAGCAAGTGATGATTTTAAGTCAGCATTGGCCCCTTGGAGTACCATCTGTAAAAAAGAGCTAGGTCATTATGCCAAAGATTTAAATTACAAGGATTGCGATAAAACGATGAAAAATATTAGAGCTTTAAGAAAGTCTTTTAAGGCCCTGTCTGAGATCTATATAAAAAATGGGGAGACGCTAAAAGATGGAAGCATTATTGTTGCAAATTGCTCCATGGCCAATGGTCGTTGGCTGCAAAAAGCGGGCCCCCTTATGAACCCTTATTATGGAGCTCAAATGCTTCATTGTGGTGAAATTGAAAAAAAATAAATGGGAAGACTCATGAATAAAGTATCTGCTCCAGCAGTAGCAAGAAACAAAGAACCTATCTTAGAAATATTAAAGCTCTATTTAAATAAAGATGACAGGGTTTTAGAAATCGGAAGTGGTACTGGAGAGCATGCCATATATTTTGCAGAGGCGTTAAATGACTTGCACTGGATTACATCTGATGTGGAAGAAAATCACCCAGTGATTACGGATTGGTTAGAATCGGCCAAGCTTAAAAACCTCCATGGCCCTGAAGTGTTAAAGGTGGGAGTGGATGATTTTCCTAAGCAATCTTTTTCTCACGTCTTTACCGCCAATACACTCCATATAATGTCCTGGAAGGAATGTAAGACCTTATTTAAACTCTTTGGAAAAAGGCTGCGAGAGGGATGTTTGGTCTTTATTTATGGACCATTTAATTATGATGGAAAATTTACCTCCCCCAGTAATGAAGAGTTTAATACGTGGCTCAAAGGGCGTGATGAGAAGTCAGGCATTAGAGGTTTTGAAGATGTTCATGCGGCCATGACAAAAGCTGGCTTTAAACTCTTAAAAGATAATGAGATGCCTGCTAATAATAGGCTGCTTATATTTGAACGGCTGGCCTTTAAAAAGAGATGAGAATGTCATGATAGACATTATTACTAAACTTCAACGGTGGTCACTTGATACAGAGACGGACTGCTAGCTGGATTGTTGTTTTGTTATTTGGCATTTAATACGAGTAGAAATTTTCCTCTTGACAGGCTTCAGCGCAAGTCTCAAATCCACCTGATATTCTCGTTGTAGCGTATTGTAGCTTGGGAAAATCGATAACTTGAATTTCTCCTTCACTTTTTGCCTCACTTGAAACGCTCAAACAAGATTCATAATGGCAGTTTTCCTTAGGAGTAACCTCTGGATCATCTACTGACATCCCAAAAAAACAACTATTCTTCCTATAATAAGAATTTTTATCTGCCCACAGCTTTAGACGCTCAAATGCTTTCAGACTCCTATCATCAGCATAAGAATCAAAAGATCGAATATAAGCAACACGACCAAGATCAAGTGTTTTTATCTCTATTGGATACTTCATTAAAAGCTCGTTTTATGTGATTTCTTAAGATCCTTAAGACCAGTCTTAATTAGCTTAGAAAGAACCTTTAAATCAATATCCTCGAGTTTTTTAAGATAGAGACAAGACTTGCCAAGCTTATGAGGTCCAAGCTCTTTTAAGATAGGCTTATAATTTTGATAACCAGGCATGATATAGAGGGTTGGACCACTCTTACGAGGACTAAAACCTGTGGCCATAAATTGTCCTTCGGCACCATTGGCGCGGTAATAAGTGTACTCACCAAAACCAATAATAGATGTCCCCCACATCTTAGGTTTAAGACCAGTGATTTCCTTAAAGAGCTTTAGTAATTTCTTGCTCTCTTTTTTGAGTTTTTCATCACTTATTTCATTAATAAAAGCTGTAACACTGGTTTTATTTTTTGCTGTTTTAAGTTGAATTTTTTTTGCCATTTTTTACCTCTTCAATAAATCTTAACCATATTAAGATCTCTTTGATTTCAATTCTATATGCTTTATTTTATAAAAACAAATGCTCAACTTAAATCAGTTCTATACATCTGCAGCGGGCTTGGCGGACATCACTTCGTGCCTAAATTAACCTAGGTAGAAACTTTCCACTAACATCTAACTTCTCCCTGTTAAAGTGCCTTTTGATTTAGATAGGCAAAAGCTACCACTTTTTCTGACGATACAGCTTGCGTCAATGTTTACAAAATATTGTAAATATTGCTATATTGGCTTGTTTTTATTAATAATTTTTATATTTTTACAAAATATTGTAAATTTATGGAGTAAAATAACGATAAGAGATTAGTAATGGCAGCCAAGAAGTCTAAGGCTAAGAAGAAACCCAAGGTTGAGAAAAAGCCTAAGGCTGAAAAGAAGGACCGGGGTAAAATTTACGAAGTAAACTTAAGTTCTCCGATAACTCTAAATGGAAATACTGTCACAAAGGCAATAATAGAACTTGATCATATCAACTTTGGAGTTAATGAAGATACTGGAGAGCTAAACGGTAAAAGACGTTTAAACTTCACACTGAGTGATATTAAGCGATTTATAGCCGAGTTAGACCAAGAGGACATACCTGCAAAAAAACATGATGGATACTGGTCATTGTTTATTACGAGAGTAGACTCTCCAATAAGAAACAAACATGAAGGTAAAGAATTTATAATGGTATTTAAGTTAAATTATCGAGAAAGTGAATTGATACATACAATTACTTTATATCCAGGATGGTAGGAGCAAATTATGGAACTAACAAATTTAGAAATTCTTAAATTAGTAAAAGAAGCAAAAAAAAATAAAAAGGATTATGTTCATATTACAGATAAGAGTGCCCTTACTCTTGAAGACAAAATGAAAATGGCCCTCTGTAAGCATTTTGTTAGGTATATGAATGAGAAAAGAATTAAAACTAGTGATTTAGCCGCTCTTTTACAAATCCCTCCATCACGAGTTTCAGAAATTGTTCACTATAAAATTACCAAATTTGGTTTAGAAAAGCTGATTGATAACCTTGTTAAGCTATCTGAACACTCTCCCCGAATCAGGGAATACTTAAATACTTTTGAGGAGTTAGCTGAGCTACCTGCTAGTAAAGTAAAAGTTAGCGATATAAAAGACCTTACACGTGATATAAAAGGCCTTGGAAGTGAAGCTCAGTACGCCTGACCCTATCTAATGGGTATATCAGTTTTGAGGGAAGTCAATTTCTTCAACACTAATGATATTTCTCTGAACATGATCCTTAACTTTATATTGAGTTACGCCTTCAGGAGGTTGTTCGTTTTTTAGAACTAGCTTTCTTCTTATGCTTTCTCTTCCTCTTTGAATTTTATCAAAAATTAATCCTTGAATAGTCCTTGTAACCTTCTCGTAGCTTTGTAATTCATTAAGGCTTGGTTGATTTTTCACTATTACTCTAACAGCGATATCGGGCTCTCCATCCTCGTTTAATCCGCTAGCAATTCTAAGCATTTAAACAGATTTAAAAGTTCTACAACTTACCGTTGGTTACCAAAAGTAATGGTTTGCTTACTTTAAAGTTCTATAAAGATTAAGACATTGACAGGTATACCTCAATGTGGTATTATGCTTATGCAAAAGGACTTGAACTTGAAAATTAATAGCTATGGAAATAAAGAGACCGAAGAGTTCGACCTTAAAGGCAAATTAAAGAAAAGATGCAAATGGGCCAGTGTTTCAGAGATAGCTCGAAGAAAACTAGATATTCTTATTTATGGAATATCAATTGAAGACTTTAAGGTACCTCCAGGTAATAAGTTTGAATGGTTAAAAGGCAACCTCAAAGGATACGCCTCAATCAGAATAAACCAACAATGGAGAATTATCTTTAAGTTAAATAAAGAGAATCAATTAGAAGAAGTCGAGATTATTGATTACCACAAATAAGGAATAGTTATGAAAAGAACAAGAAAACCAACAAGCGTAGGTGAAATGCTCAAAGAAGAGTTCCTTATTCCTTTTGGGCTCACACAACGTGAATTCGCTGCTCACCTTGATGTAGAGGTAAAGACTATTAACCGCATAGTAAATAATAAAGTAGCACTAAGCCCTATTATGGCGCTTAAACTTGCTGCAGCTCTAGGAACAAGTCCTGAGTTCTGGATGAATCTACAGAGTGCTAATGACCTCTGGGAGTTACAAAACTCTGATATCGACCTACCGGATAAAATCTCAGCCTAATTAGTCGCTGGCCATTACTCTAAGCTTGACCTTGAATACCAGAAAGAGATAAGCCAGCAGATTATGCAAGTAGTGCAAGAGCATGCTCAGGTGAGTTATGAGAATGTGGTTAAGTTAAGGAGAAGTTAAAGCTATTGAGTAAGCTTATTAACAGCTTTTTCTAAAGTATCACCGACCTCAATAATATATGGAAACCCTGTTTCAAAATCACTCTTCTCAAAGCTGTATAAAACACATACAAAAAGATTATAGTCTTTGGCATTATTCAGCTTATTAAAACCAGCTTCAATATTTTTAATGCTCTCTTTAGCCTCTAGCCTTGTTGGATATAAAACTTTTTTAACAGACTCTTTAATAGGAGCATTATACTGAATATCTTTTCCATCAATAAAACTGATGTCTTGCAATTCATAAATTTTAACAGAAACTTCTTTATGCTTATTTATTTTAACAGACTTAACTTTACCACAATCAACCAAGCCCACGTGTGCATGGGCAGATGTTAAGATAAGAAAAAAGACAAAACTCAACTTGATCATTAAATACTCCTAATTTAAATAATCAGTAACGCAGAGAATACAGGATTAAAATATCTTTTTATAAAGTCTGAAATAACGACTTACTCGCCAATTCTCACCAAAAGTTCGATAAAGTTCCACAGAAGTTCTACAGGCCCCCTTTTGGGCACTTAACCTACTGGAATTATTGACAATGCTAGAGCTACCCGAA
>CAYGUN010000146.1:0-7059 GCA_964353025.1 uncultured Bacteriovoracaceae bacterium | reverse complement strand
ACTAGGAGATTAGCTAAATCGCAGCGAACTTGGTTTAAAACAAAAGAAAAAAATGAATATAATCCTCTTACTGATGAAGAACTTATACTTGCCGAGATTGAAAAATTTATTTTTCAATAAGTGATATTCCGAAGTGCCTCTATTCCATTTAGAAACTTATGATGATTAGGAAATGTTCGTTCTAAACGCGAACAAATTTTATCCACATTAAACTCCCCATCATTATTTACTAGAATACTGCTAAAGCTCTCTGCCACCATAAAAACAGCAGCTAATGGAGAAATATCATGAGCGGGAGGATCCTGAAAGCCAACTCCGTTATGAGAGCCATGGTGTTGCTTGATAATTAAATCTACTCCATGTGGGATTTCAGGGTATTTTCTTAATAATTTTGATGCCTCTAATGCATGGTTATTAACAGATTGAATTTCTTCATCACTCAAACCACTATCAGCTAAAGCATATTGATTATGAATAAGTCCTAAATGATCATTATCAAGTGTAATATCATGAAAGAAGGCAGCAAATGTTATTTTTCTCTTCTGTTCTTGAGTTCCCCAGTCAATATTTTCAATAATTTTAAAACCTAAATAATTAGTCATTTGCGAGAGTTGAAAAAGAGAGCTCTCTGTATTGTTTTTTAAAAAATCTAAATATTTTTTCAATGATTTTTCTCGCGATAAATCTTGAAAAATATTCTCTATAGCAGCATTTGTAATTTTAATAACTTTTTCGTTCACACCATATTTTTTTATTTCTTGGGCCACAACTTTTCTTGCCCCTTCTAGGGCCTTATATTTTTTTTCTCTACTTTTGTCAGCATTTATTTCTTCCACTATCATTTGAGTGTAGAAGTGAGCAAATTTAACTCTTAGGCTTGAAGGAATATAAAGATTTTTAGAACCTTGATTATGAAGTTTTTCAACCTCTACTTGATCAATCGCTTTATTGGCACTATAAAGCTTCATATAAACAGAGTCAGAGCCAGGGTCGGTTTTAGCACTTCTATAGTAAATATCACAAAAAGCCTTCTCCATTAAAGGAAAGTAGGATATAGGAACAGGATAAAATTCAGAAGCAACATTCTTATTTAAGTTTGATGCTTTTATTCCCATGAGCTTTGCAATAGAAATTATGGCCTTTTTAATATCGGTATCTGATTGGATAAATAAATCGCAGTCAAAACCTTTATTATCAACATCTATTATAACAACGGGGATTTCCTTATCGTTTTCAGCAATCCAATTTTTAATTTGGGTGTATGTTTTTTCATTACCCACTTCGGCCTGAAGAAGTATGACATCGGAAAATTGGATTAAATTAAGTAGCTCAATGGCCTCTGCTGCATTTGGCTTCGAAATAACATCTAGGCCCAGAAAAATATTCAAATTTAGACCATAAAGATTAATTAGTTCTTCGCTTTCATGAATTATAATGGAATTACTCATCAATTTACCTAAAAGTGTGACAATTTCTACTTGTTAAGTTTATATAGATATTAATGGCACTACAACAAAGACTTAAAATTATCATTATCTCTGACGGCACAGGAGAAACGGCAACCTCACTTGCGAGAGCTGCCATGGCCCAATTTAATGATAAGGATATTTACTTTACGCGCTACAAAAACATCAGGAGCCGCGAGCAAATCCTCTCCATCTTCGAAGAGAACTCACGCCACCACCACCTTGTCGCTCATACTCTTGTCTCAACACAGTTACGTGCCTATATCTTAGAACTTGCACGAGAATTTAAAGTCCGCTGCGTTGACCTAATGGGGCCTATGCTTAACTCTCTGGCCAATGCCTTTAATATCCAACCTGACAATAGGCCTGGTAAGCTTCATGAAGTTAATGAAGAGTATTTTAAGAGAGTCAATGCCGTTGAGTTCACAGTTAACCACGATGATGGCCAAAACCATCAAAACCTTCATGAAGCCGATATTATCTTAGTTGGAATTTCAAGAACGTCAAAAACTCCCTTGTCACTATACCTTTCACTCGAGGGATTTAAAGTTATCAATATTCCACTTATTAAAGAAATGAAGATTCCTGAAAAACTTTTCGAAGTTGATCAAAGAAAAATATTTGCTCTTACTATTGAGCCTGATGCACTCTTCCATATTAGAAGTAACCGTCTCAATAAACTTGGAGTTAATAGTAAAAGTGATCAATATGCCAGTATGGATTTAATCTTAGAGGAAATGGAATGGGCCAATAGCCTTTTTCGTGAACATAAGAAATGGCCAGTTTTTGATGTCACCAATAAAGCATTGGAAGAGACTGCATCAGAAATTATAAGATTAATTAACCAAAGAAAGACAAATCGTTTTATAAAAAATTAGTCTAAGAAAAGCCGCTTATTCTCTTCAATGGTAAACTGAATTTTCTTCTCTGTCCCAAGTTCGGGGTCAACGATGGCAGCGTCATACATTCCAGATGGAATTCTCATATTCTTAATCGGAAGCTTTTTCTCAATTTTTTCACCACCAATATTAAGTTTTAAGATGGCACCATCTCTATAGTTTAAAGAAGTTGTTAAAAGCCCTACTTTTTGAGCTTCCATTTTAGGAATCGTAATCTTCTTAACTCCTCCACTAGCTGAATCAACTGTAATAGATGTGATAAATGGAGTCATACCGTCCATTTGAATTTTTAATTGAACTTTTTTATTCATCGGAACATCAATACCTGCAAGAGAATAGGTAAAAGGTTTTCCATCAACATACAAATCTGCGAGAGGGTCAAGTCCTGATAAAAGAACTTTCCCCATTTCAACAACAGGTTGCCCTTCAACAGATGAAACACTTCTATTCGCTTGAGTTCCGCCTATTATGGCCGCAATATTGACACCTGTGAATTCTTGAAACATCGCAGGCTTCATATAAGCAAAAGCACAAATAACTCCCACTAATCCCACTACTTTCTTGAAAGGGCCACTATCTGTATTATTTTTCTTTCTATCTTCTGCTAATTTCTTTTGATTAAGTTTTATGACTCTTGTCTTACCAGCTTTTGAAACTCTTTGAGCTTCTTTTCGTGCTAGTTGTTCTCTTCTCACTGATGTTGACGTTTTTTCCCCAACTTCATCGGCAGTGGATAATCCTGCTTCTGCTTCCAGAGAAATACTTCGAGTACTATCTTCAAGGTCTGGAGTCATATCAAGTTCAAGCTCAATTGCTTTTGCTGAAAAGTTTTCAACGTTTCCACCTACACTTGCCTCACTCGAAGAAGCTCCCGCCGTTCCACTTTTTGCTTCTTTTTTAAGTTCTTCAAGAAACTTATCAACATCGACTTTTCCATACTCTGCAAGTTTTGCTCTATCTTTTTTAATTTCACTTTTGAATAATTGTTCTGCAAAATATTTTAAATCTGTCGCATTGAAGTCTGGATAATTAGCATATAAAAACTTTACGAGTGCTCTGTTAAACTTATCCATATCCTCATAACGATTCTTTCTATCTTTAGATAGTGCCTTTAGTACAATCTCATCCAACTCTTTTGGAACATTTGGATTAATTGAAGATGGTGCTGGTATTTTGCATGCTTGAATTTGCTTTAAAACTGCTAAGTCATTGGCCGCAGTAAATAGCTTTCTGCTACATAATAATTCCCAAAGAGTAATCCCGACTGCAAATTGATCGTATCTATGGTCCAGCTCTTCACCTTCTAAATACTCTGGAGCAAGGTAAGAGAGCTTACCTTTAATCGTTCCAGCTTGCGTGGCCTCTGCATTTGTATCTGCCTTTGCAATACCAAAATCAATGACCTTAACAGCTCCATCATAGGTCAGCATGATATTATGGGGAGATATATCTCTATGGATAATATTATATTTGTCCCCTGAGAGCTTATCTGTAAAAGTATGAGCGTAGTGCAGCCCCTGACAAATTTGTGATGTTATATAAACTGAAATTTCTACTGGAAATACATAATTATGGGCCTTAAGCCTATCAAGGTATTGCTTTAAATTAGCACCATCAACATACTCCATCGCTGTATAGAGTTGACCGTTAACCATACCGTAGTCATAAGTTTGTGCGATATTTGGATGAATGAGAGCAAAACCGACTTTAAGCTCATCCATAAACATTTGTTTAAAACCAGGATCTTTTGAAAACTGCTCTTGAACCATTTTAATGGCAACAATCTTAGCTGCTTGCTCACCTAAAAAACGTGCACGGCAAATCTTTGCCATACCACCGTCAACCAAGTGGTCTAAAATAAGGTAACGTCCAAATCTTTCAAATTTAAATTCATCTGACATAAATCCTGCCCTCTGGAACTAATCGGAGGAAGGGCGGAAAACTTAAGTGAAAATAAGTGGCGCATACAGATATTAACTATTTGATTTTATTCTTTTTTATAGTTCTAAATAGGTTTGAGCGAAGCCTGGAACATTGATATAGATATATTTGCCACGTAAAGACTTTTCTTGAGATCGACAAAATCCATTTAGTTTATGGTTTTTTAATTTCCATACACCAAACTCAGGGTGAGCTTTAAGACTGTCTCCAAAACTAGTCAGTGCCACTTCTGAAAAGCCTGATTTTTCCAGTTCAGCTTTCATCATAGCATTAGAGAACCCTCTGTGATTTCCCGCATACATCATCGTGACGATCAAAGGGTAACATTTTGAAAAATATTCTTTTTCATCTGAAGAAAACCACTGAGCAAAAGGAGAAAACTGATCGACATTCCAATATAAAACATCATTTGAAAGCATGAGACCTTGATACCAAGAAACTCTTTTAAACTTTAAGTCAGCTTCCCATTGGTCAGTTCTTTGAACTCCATTTCTGAAAATAGCTTCATCTTTTTCTATCGTATTGTGAGTCAAGTTCGATGCACAAGAGAGGGCCAATAAATTTAAGAGTAAAAAGATTCTAACCATTTTTTTATATCATCCTCTACATTTGTCGCTTGCCTATCATTGAATAAATCATGAGCACTCTCACTATAAAGCTGCACTTTCACTAAAGATTTATCAATACACTTAGTGAATAACTTACTGGCTTCGTAGTCAACTATAGCATCATTTGGGGACAAGAGGAAAAGACAAGGAGTGTCAATGTGATAGGATAAACCTTGGGTCTTTTTTGTCTGCTTTAAGATTTCGCGCGCCATCCCTATTGTCATAAAGTTTGAAATTAAAGGGTCATCAAAAAAACTTTTCCCTAGTGAAGGAATAGTCGATATTTCTTCTGCTTTCTGAAAGCTTGGGACCCTTATTTTTTCCATTCCATAATGAATTTTGCCCATAAAGGATTGAAGAAATTGAGGGACTTTAAGCTTGGTTTTAATACATGGGTTTGAAAAAAATGCCCCCGAAATCTCAAAAGGAATTTTGCTTCTATAGTCCATTAATAATTTTAAACTGATTAACCCTCCAAGGCTGTGAGAGCCAAGGAAAAACTTATCTTGTTGTAGGGGATTTGCTTTATATTGTTCTTTAATCACATCAAGAAATTGAATATAATCTTGGCAATAATATTCAAAGTTTTCTACATAAGCACGACTTCCACCACTATGCCCATGTCCAACTAGATCAAAAGTATACAAAACAAAGTCATATTGAGGATGCTTAAAAAAATGCCTTAAAAAATCGAGATGCCTCTCATGATATTCAACAGCACCATGACAAAAAAATAAATGTACCACTTGTGTCTTTTCTGAATTTTTTTGCTTTAAAATTTTATAGGCCATTTGATGGCCATGTTGCTTGGATATGAATGTCCCCACAATAGACTCTATCGTTTGAGTATCTATTGTACTTAAGTCTCTAGCTGTATTCATTTAGTTTTCTTCTTGGAGATACTTCTCTATTGCTTCTTGTGCTTCTGAATTAAGACCTACAAAACGAAAAGAAAAACCTTGTCCGGAATCAAGTATTCTCACTATTTTCCCCGAAGCAACAAAATGATAGTCCTCATTCTCCGGATGGACATTTAGTGAAATCTCATCCCCTGCCTGGCCACTAAAGCCGGCCAACAGAACCTGCATTCCACCGACTGAAATATCACGACAGATCCCTTCATACACTTGGCTATTATCACTCATTAACATTCTGGCAACAAAAGGCTTTCTTTGATTTTGTCTTCTCTCATCTTGCTTGATTTCAGGTGGTAATTCCTGAAAGCATTCTTGAAAGTCTTCTACATCACCCAAAAATGTCCAACCTCCTAATTGCTTAGTAAAAATAAGAGTTTTGGCATTAATTCTATTCTGGGCATAAAGATCTTTAAGGACTTCCAAATTAAAAGGGCCATAGTCAGCAGGAACTCCACCTCTATCTGCTCCAGTGCGAATATAAATAATTTTATCTGAGCTTTTTAAAGTTGATAAAAGGAAAGGAGCATTAATCGTTCCTTCTTCATTTAATTGTTCAACATCTTGAACCTTCTTCCAATTTTCAAAGCCTTTAGTCCAAACATAGTTATTGGCCCCTAGTGAACCTTCACTTATCATGGACTTAAGTTCATTTTCTGAAACAGGTCCTTTACGATCATTGTTTTCAACGTAATACCATTGCATGGTTTTATCCTCTTCATTTTATTATGCCATTATTTAAATAATAATCGATAGTTATCCTCATTAACATGCCAAGGAAATCTTTTCCCGAGTCTTTTGATAAGAAAACCTAGTCTTTCACTTAAATATTTTGAGTATTCGACCGATAGAACATATGAGGAATTGTATGAAAAATACGTATTTAGTGTACTTACTAGCTATTCTCTTCTCTTGTTCAGGACAAGAGTTTTCAGCATCAAGTAAGAAGGGCTCTGTTGTAGGAGAGCCTATACAGACTTATGAGGTCACTTCCTGCGCCTCCAGGACAGTGAATAAACCTGCTGTTGATCTGCTCTACCTAGTAGATAACTCATCTAGCATTAATTACTTAAATGAATCACTAAGAGATGCTATTGCAGGCTCTATGGCCACACTGAATAATGATTTTGACTATAGAGCAATTGTGGCCCCTTTAATTGCTGAGCCTAGTGAGCAAAACCTTACGAGTTTCCTTAAATTTGCCAGTGACGGCCTTTATGCCGATCAAAAT
>CAYGUN010000145.1:0-7114 GCA_964353025.1 uncultured Bacteriovoracaceae bacterium | reverse complement strand
AAAACTATGGCCATGGCCAATCTGTTCATCTTCATCATAAAAACTCCTATTGAATGGTTTAATTAAGATCAAATTGTATCGACCTATGACTTAGACTGGTAAAGGGGTCAAAAGGTTCATTTATTTTTCAAGTATAATAGAAATATGTGTAATTTCCAATACTTGGTTACCCCATATAATTGCATCGCAGAAACCCAAAACCTAGTTTTTTGATTAGGATAGGTGCCTATGTATAAACTAAGACCTTACCAGCAAGAAGCAGTGGATAGAGCACTGGCGCATTTTCGCAGATCCCGCAATCCTGCCCTCATAGTCCTACCGACCGGAGCAGGCAAGAGCTTAGTGATTGCAGAGCTTGCTAAAATTGCGAAGGGCCGGGTTTTAGTCTTGGCCCATGTTAAAGAATTGGTTGAGCAGAATTACCTAAAATACACCAGCTATGAATTAGAAGCCGGTATTTACTCCGCAGGGCTTAATCAAAAACAGACTCATCAAAAAGTTATCTTTGGTAGTATTCAATCTGTCGCTCGGGCCGATGAGAGTTTTTTTAAAGATTTCTCCTTAGTCATTATCGATGAGTGCCACCGAGTCAGTGATGAGTCTCAGTCTCAATACTCAACCGTTATTAAATCTTTGCAGGAGCACAACTCTCAAATTTGCATTTTAGGACTAACGGCCACCCCTTACCGCTTGGGGCTGGGTTGGATTTATCAGTTTAATGCTAACGGTGAGCTTAAAAGTGAACAAGAGCGCTTCTTTAAAAAATGCCTTTATGAACTTCCCCTTGAGTACATGATTAAAAATAATTATCTCACCCGCCCGGTTAAAATTGATACGCCTGTTACGAGTTATGATTTTTCAGAGCTGACTGAAAAAGGGCGTATGTATACGGCAGCTGAAGTTGAAGAGATACTAAAACAGCAAAAGAGAATGACTCCTTTAATTGTGAAAAATATTATTGATATCGCCGACAAATATGATCGCAAAGCGGTGATGATTTTTAGTGCAAACGTAAAGCATGCCAAAGAAATCCTCTCTCACCTGCCTGATGGAGAGGCCCAAATCATCTTGGGTGATACTGACAACAATGAAAGAGATACTTTAATCGAAGAATTTAAACAGCAAAAATTTAAATACCTGGTCAATGTCTCGGTTTTAACCACGGGCTTTGATGCTCCTCATGTGGATGTTGTGGCCATCATGCGACCAACCGAATCCGTGGGTCTCTATCAGCAAATTATTGGCCGTGGGCTTAGGTTATCTCCCGGCAAAAAAGAATGCTTTATCTTGGATTACGCTGGCATTGGCTTTAATATCTACTCACCTGAAGTGGGGGATAAAAAACCCAACTCCGAGTCTGTGCCCGTTTATATAACTTGCCCCGACTGTTCTTTTGAAAATACTTTTTGGGGACTCGTGGATGATGATGGGGATGTGATTGAGCATTACGGTAGGAAGTGTAAAGGGGCGGTGGAAGACGCGAGAACTTTAGAGTATAAACCTTGTGGTTTTCTTTTTCGTTATAAGCTTTGTCCAAGCTGTGGCCAGCAAAATGATATCAGTGCCAGGGACTGCAAGAACTGTAATAGTGTGCTAGTTGATGCGGATGCCAAGCTTAAGCAGGCC
The DNA here is from genome assembly GCA_964353025.1 of uncultured Bacteriovoracaceae bacterium. Taxonomy (GTDB): domain Bacteria; phylum Bdellovibrionota; class Bacteriovoracia; order Bacteriovoracales; family Bacteriovoracaceae; genus CALFYV01. Next base: position 5,488 of record CAYGUN010000145.1, on the reverse strand, counting down.
AAGCTTTCCAAGAACGCTCATATCCTAAGACCTGATTCCATTGAATTAAATGAGAAGACAGATAAGAATGGGGCCCCTTTCTTGGAAGTCAAATACTACGATTATGATGCTAAATACTTATCTGAAATTCATTACTTGAATAACCAAACCGGGCGGATGAAGTTTGACGTGAACTTTTTGCGCTCTCACTTGAGACGACCTGAATTAAAACCTCACTTGAAAGCTCCCCAGGAGGTAATATCTATTCAAAACCACCTCCGGATGCCCTCTTTTATCATTGCCCGCAAGCAAGGGAAGTTCTGGCGTATTACGGAGAAGATTTTTTCGGAAGAGATGTCTCGTTAAAATTTCTTAACAGCTTAAGCCACTTCTTTAATATCAAAATCAGGAAATAAAATGACAGCAGGATGAACTTTTAAGGCCTTAGCTAGCATAAGAGCTCTTTCTCTGCCAATTTGACGAACTTCACTTTCAAGAGCTGAAATATTGCTTTGACTCATCCCTGCAAGCTCTCCTAGCTCTTTTTGTGAGAGCTCTTGAAGTTCACGCAGTGTCTTAAGCATTTGCCCAGGAGTCACTTTAATATTAATTTGTGCCTTAACAAAGTTTTTATTTTTCATACTAACCTCTAGTATTTATGCGGGTTTACTTCAAAAACGTGCAATGTTTAATGAGCGTCAATATAACACGATCTCCTAAATTCCATGTGTTCTTTGAATTTTTTTTAGTGTGTAAAAGTCTTGAGCAATATGAACTTACAAGTAGCTAATTTTACTTATTTTAAATTAAGTTTTCGTTACTAAGCTACCGGTTTTAAAACCTTCCTCTAAAGCACAAAAATACTATGCGTATTTTTCTAAACCCGTGCTAAGCTAATAAGAAACCCATTTGAAGGAGCACAAAATGGCGAAAGGACAAGACAAAGGGGCCAAAGATAAGGCCAAGAACAAAGACAAGAAAAAACTAACGATTAAAGAAAAAAAGCAGAAGAAAGAAGATAAGAAAAAGAAAAAAGGTTAATCGTTAAAAGCGAAAATCAACCGTATCGTTTTGAAATTTATCAAGTCGTTTCGATAGGGCCTGCTCAAATTCATCTTTTGGAATTTGGGCAGACTCGAAAAACGCAGACTTTTTAATCTCCTGAAAGACATCAAAGGGTAAAAACTCTTCTAATGAATTAAGCCCGTCATCCAAGCTCTCAACCATTCCTTTAAAAGCTCGTACATAACCCAAGGCCTGATCTTGTCTGGTGTATCCTTCAAAGAATGCTGTGATGATTTCAGCTTTTTCGGCCAGAGTAAGTTTCTTGTCTTTTCCAAGAATTATTCCCCATTCATCCATAAAAGGCCCCACGGGTACTAAATAGCGGTGAGAATTTCTTAAGCACTTCGGTTGGCGCAAAGACATATGACGGTGGTTTTCTACTGACAAAAATTCTTTATTCACGAGTCCTGAAAAATAAAGGATGGGGGAATACTGAGGATTTAGCTGTTGCCCTAATTTATAAATTCGCTGCTTAAAGAGATCATCATCACTCATCTGCCACTGATCAATGACTCGATCGAGATCCCCGAAGTTATGGGCCATTAAGGCGCAAGAGCGCAGGTAATTCACATGGTCTCTTTTTTCTCTTAACTCTAGTAGAAGGTTTTCTTCTTTTTCGATTTCTGCCAAAATCACATCGGCCACATCTTGGGCCAGCTCCATTTTCTTATTTTGCACTAAAGCACAATAGGCCCCAATGGCCACACTTAACCATGTTCCTTCATGAGTGCTCATAACTTGATTACGAATAGGGTTAAAGGATTTACGGTTGGTCACTTGCGTATAGTCCCAAGTCCAAGAATCGATGGTAATCTTGGCCATTTTTTTAATATGAGTATCAATATCTTTATGATTCCAAAGACCTTTTCGAATTTGATTATCCACGTCGGTGGGAACAAAGGTTCCAGCTGTACTCCAGTGGGCACTCATGCAAACGTGAAAGTACTCTGAAAGATCAATTTTTTTCAAGAGGGCGTGATTTTTTTTATAGAAAACCAGCTTGGCCAGATACGCCTTTTTAGGGCCCTTGGTATCAAGCTCACCTTTGAATAGGAAAGGGGCCGTATTTTCTACATGCTTTAATAAAATATTGGGTGCAATTCCGTTTAAAACGAGACCTGAACGCAGTTGTTTTTTCGCCATAAAGGTAACTATCAAAATATCCCAATTAGTGCGAGCGGGTAGTATTATTTTCAGGGCCAGTATTATGCTTTTCAGATGCTTTTGGGCCTGCTATATAGCGCTATGTCAAAAACAGCTGAACTACTGCTACCTGTTGGAAATCTTTCGATGGCCCTAGCTGCCATCCATAATGGGGCCAATGCTATTTATGTGGGAATGCCAGGCTTTAATGCCAGAGGCAGAAGCCATGATCATAGTTTTGAGGAGCTGGCCGAGATTATTCAAACCTGCCATCTCTATAATGTTCACGTCCATGTGGCCTTTAATATCCTTATTTTTCAAAATGAATTAAGAACTGTAGAAGAAACCTTATTGAAAGTTTTAGATCTGGGCCCTGATGCCCTGATTGTGCAAGATATAGGCTTAATTCGGTTAATTAAATCTATCGCCCCTCACCAGGTTGTTCACGGTTCAACTCAAATGACTGTGACCAATCATGATGCTATTGAGTTATTAGAAGACTTAGATATTAAACGCTTTGTTTTGGGCCGTGAGAATACCTTAGGTGAAATTGAAATGATTCGCTCCCATACTAAACGGGAGTTAGAAGTTTTTGTTCATGGTGCCCTTTGTGTCGCCTATTCAGGGCAGTGTTTTACCTCTGAGGCCATTGGTGGAAGATCGGCCAATCGCGGGCAATGTGCTCAATCTTGTCGCCTGGATTATGAACTCTATGTAGATAATGAAAAACAACAATTAGTTGATCAGAAGTATTTGGTTTCGCCACAAGATCTCTGTGGAATTAACGAAGTACCAAAGCTTATAGAAATTGGAGTTGAGTCCTTTAAAGTGGAAGGTAGACTTAAGGGACCCGAATACGTGAGCAGCGTGGCCCAGGCCTATAGTCATGTGATTAATAAAAACTCGCGCTTTGATCTTAAGAAATCCTTATTTGAAATGGAGCTTTCTTACTCGAGGGGTTTTTATTCGGGATGGCTCAATGGTGTGGCCCATCAGGAGTTAGTTGATGGGCGCTATAGTTCAAATCGTGGAAAACATATTGGAACTATTTGGGAAGCAAGAGAAAAGAACTTTATTGTGGAAACTGAGTTTGAGCTTGAAAATGGAGATGGCATTTTAGTTGCGGATGATTTTCATGAACTGGGTGGCAATATTTATCAAGTGAAAAAGCATCCCAAAGGTTACGAAATTAATCTGTCTCGTGACTTTGATTATAGAAAAATTGAAGCAGGCCAAGAGGTGTACTTAACATCTAGGCCCCGTGTGTATAAAGAGCTTAATAATTCTTATAAACAAAAAGAAAAGTTAAAGAGAATACCTATTTATGTATCTGTTAAAGGTCATGCGGATGGGCCATTAGAGTTAATTGCTAGAGAGGGAGAAGTTGAGATTCAAATATCCTCTGAGGCCATATTGGAGAAAGCTCTGACTCAAGGGTTAACTAAAGAAAGTGTGTTACAAGAATTAGGTGGTCTGAGTGCCAGTGTTTATAAAATAGATAAGTTTTCTTTTGAAGTTGCTGAGAATTTATTTTTACATAAGAAATCTTTAAAAGAATTAAAGCAGAAAATGATAGCAACTCTTAATAAAGTGAGGCTTAAGCGCAAAGAGTATTCAATTCAACCAGCACTAACTCCAAGTCTTCAAGTGAACAAAAATGTAAAGAGCAGCCAATTGAATTTGCTTATGCGTAAAGTAGAGCAGATTAGATACCTGGCCACTTTTCTTAAAAAGAATGAACATTATAAAAAAAGTATTGCTAAAATTATTATTGATTTTGAGTTTGGGCGAGACTTCGGAGAAGCCGTTGAAATCATTAAGAGTCTTGGGATTGAAAGTACTATTGCAACGACCAGAATTTTAAAGCCTGGTGAGTATCATAATTTCAGACAAATTGAGCGGGCAAATCCTGATAGTATCTTGATTAGAAACTTAGGCGCTCTAAATTACTTTCAAGATAGGTCTTATGCTTTGTATGGAGACTTTAGTTTAAATGTAACCAATAGTTTAACTCTTGATTACTTAGTAGGGAAAAACTTGCAATCAGTTTGCGCCTCCTATGACATGAACGTGCAACAACTGGAGAGTTTTTTACAATACTCAGACGCAAGCTTTGTTGAAATCACTGCTCACCAGTATATGCCAGAGTTTCATATGGAGCATTGTGTATTCGCCGCTTTCTTAAGTGAGGGCAATTCCTTTAAAGATTGTGGAAAACCTTGTGAAAAACACGAAGTTTATTTAAAGGATATGTATGGTAACAAGCATGAAATCAAGGCAGACCAGGAGTGTCGCAATACCATGTTTAAATCCACTCCACAGAGCGCCTTAACTTTAATCCCACAGTGGCAAGCTTTGGGAGTGACTCAATTTCGATTTGAGGCGCTACATGAAACAGAAAATGATTTAATCAGAAAAGTTGAATTGTATTTAAAAGTTTTAAATAATGATTTAAGCACAACTGATGCTTATGAAAAACTAGGCACGCTAGAGAACTATGGTGTTTCAACAGGGCAGCTGCTTAAGGCCAAAAAATATAAAGATAAGAAAAAACAATGGGTTTAAAAACCTAGGATAAGGAATAGGATGGACTTCTCACTTAATGGAAAAGAATTTATACCACTTTGTGACTTACTCAAAAGGCTGGGGTTTTGTGAGTCAGGTGGAATGGCAAAAAATGTAATTGCTGAGGGCCTGGTTAAAGTCAATGGTGAGACGGAGTTGCGTAAAAGGTGTAAGATTCGGCCTGAACAATTAGTTGAATATGATGGGCAGAAAGTTAAAGTGACGATTTAGGAGAGAGTTTAAGTGATTCAAGTCAATAATTTAAGCAAAAGCTTCGGTGAGCAGGTCTTATTCGATGATATTTCCTTTCATTTGGGAAGCAATGAGAAAATCGGTCTTATTGGTCGTAATGGTTCAGGAAAATCTTCACTGTTTAAGATCCTTTTAGGGGAACTTGGTCACGATGCGGGTAGTATTAAAGTGCCTTCCAATTATAAGATTGCAGCTCTTGAGCAGCATATTCACTTCACGAAACCCACTGTACTAGAAGAATGTATTCAGGCCTTACCAGCTGGTGAAGAATGGGATCATTATAAGGCCGAGAAAATTTTGTTTGGACTTGGATTTGAGGCCAGTGATATGGACCGCGCACCAGAAGAGTTCTCTGGTGGTTATCAAATTCGAATTAATTTAACTAAATGTTTATTGGCCAATCCTAATCTCCTCCTTTTAGATGAGCCTACAAACTACCTTGATATTGTAAGCCTTCGCTGGCTTAGAAAGTTTTTAAAAAGCT
>CAYGUN010000144.1:0-7207 GCA_964353025.1 uncultured Bacteriovoracaceae bacterium | reverse complement strand
ACAACATTGGGATAAAGAGTTGAAGCACCATGGGCCACAAAAACAATATCCTTGTTAATAGCATCTGCAATTTTTAAGCATTCATGAGCAAGTGAGATATTAAGTTTTACCACGTCCCCTGGCTTACCTTTATTCGGTCCATGCATTGTTCCGATAGTCGGAGCAAGTAATAAAACCCCTGTTTTTTCTAAAAATTGTTTTAACTCATCTGGTTCAGTGTAAGTCGATGTTTCAGAATGAGTATCCTCATCTTCCACTCCTGCTAAAACTCCTAGCTCTCCTTCAACCGAAACACCAAGAGGGTGGGCCATTTCAACCACTTCACGAGTCGCAGCAATATTTACTTCTAGCGAAGTGGCCTTTTTATTTTTATGATCAGTTGAGTTATCGGCCATAACAGATGTTAGTGCTGTCACTGCTGCTTGCAGGACCTTTCTGCCATCTTCTCCAATATAATCTCCATGATCTAAATGAGTCGCAATTTTAACTGATGACTCGCGAGCTATCATATTAACATATTCATGAACACGGCCAAGACCTTTAATGGCATCGCCATAACCAAAATGCTTCAACGCTGAGTTTGAGAAAGCTAGTAATCCAGATGAGCCTAAGGTTTCAAAAGCCGCTGCCGCTGCATCAATACCTTGGTAGGTTGTGACGTTAAACGCTGGAAGCGCATAACGCTTACCACTTACATTACCTTTGGTTCCATTTTTGGCCTTAAGAATCAACTCATGGGCCGATGTCATATTTTGAGAAAATTTACGTTCTTTGTTTAAAGCAGGAATTTTGCTCATTGTTCTCTCCTTAGAGTCTGTAATAAAATCCACCTAAGCATAGCAGAGAGTGATTGTTTAGGTCAAAATAAACGCGGTGATTCAGAAGTGAAAAAAAGAAAATTTAAAATCAATTCCAGATATAAAAAAACCTCTAAACAAGTTAGAGGTTTCTTCAACATCCAACCCCTCCAAAAGTCCTTGGGGAGTTGGTAAGAGTATAGCATTAAACGGTTAAAACTAACAAATTTAAGGATTTTAACATGTTATGTTGTTCCCTGGGTATTTAAGTCGAATGCCCAATCCATGGAAGGAGATCCTCATGGAAGAGAACAACATCCGACTTCTAGAGCTTGCTGTTTGCATTGTAGGTCTTCTACTTACACTTAGGCACTGGCTTTAAGTCCTTGGGGGAGGCACTTGCCTTCCCCTTGTTTTTTTCTCATACTTTATGCATGGAAAGAGAAAAACTAGTTAGCTATTTGGATGAATTACTAAAAGTTTCAGAATTTAGTGATTACGGCCCTAATGGATTACAAATTGAAGGTTGCCAAGACATACAAAAAATTGCCTTTGCAGTATCTGCCACAGTTGATTCGATTAAAGAGGCCTGTGAATGGGGAGCTGATGCGCTCATTGTTCACCATGGACTTTTTTGGAAATTTCATGGGCCTAAAACCATAACGGGTGTTTTTGCTAAAAGAGTAAAACCTCTAATTCAAAATGACATAAGCCTTCTGGGTTATCACCTACCACTTGATGCTCATATGGAATTTGGTAATGCCGTCTCTATAGCAAACCAAATTAACCTCACGGGCCTTAAACCCTTTGGTGACTTCAAAGGCAGTCCTACTGGGGTTAAGGGAAAGCTCAAAACTCCTCTTAAACCTACAGCTCTGGCCAAGGCCCTAAAGGGCGTTCTAGGACATGAGATTATTCACTCTTGCCCTAATGAGGAAGATATTAAAACCCTGGGGATCATCACTGGAGGGGCCAATAATGACTGGGAAACTGCCCTTAATGAAGAACTTGATGCCTTCCTTACTGGTGAGATTTCAGAATACAACTGGCATGATGCCAAAGAAGCTGGCATCCACTTTTTTGCAGGCGGACATCACGCTACAGAAAGATTTGGTGTTTTGGCCCTTAAAGAACATCTAGAGAAGAAGTTCTCCCTAGAATGTAAATTCTTTGATTCTCAGAATCCAGCCTAATTCTTTTTTACACACTGCGTTGACTTTCATCTCACTATCCCTTATTGTACCGGAAAAAAGGAATAACATCATGAAATTACTACTTATGCTTTCTCTCATTTCAAGCTGTTTCGCCGTTGAAGTTGTTGTATCTAAAAGGGAATTTATCTCAGTTGTTGGCACTGATGCTGATACAAAAAGAATTGAATCAGTCATACGAGTTGTTATTAGCAAGGCCGTTGAGGAATCACAGAAAAATTCATACATTCAAAAAGTTGAAGTTTTACGAGAAACTTGCAACCTAGTAGGAAAGCCATACGCAACTCCAGGCTGTACGGTCAAATATCATATTGATATGAACTAGTTTTTAAATAAAACACAATAAGGGTCGAATGAAAGTATCATGCGCCCTATTATGGTGAAAGAGAAGATATTATTCATTTTTTAAAAGCAGAATAAACTGATTGCCGTAAGTGCGAGTGTTATGGGCCGCCACTTCAGCTTCCCTACCATAACCCATATAAAGATCCACCCGAGCAGCTCCACGAATGGCCCCTCCAGTATCTTGAGAGATAAAGAACCGTCCAAATTTTTTGTGAACGATATTACCACTTTTATCAAGGGTTGGTTTTTTTGCTGAAACAAAATGCAGCATTCCCACTTGCTTATAAAGTCGGGTGTCTATGGCAATTGATCGACCTTCCGTTAAGGGAATATCGCCTACTCCTAAAGGCTCCGATTGTGTTATTTTAAAATAAACATAACTTGGATTATAAGCATAGACAGCTCTTTGATCTTGTGGATTATTTCGCAGGTAACGTCTTTGAGTTTCAAGTGACATATTGTCTTGAGTTATCATGCCTTGATCAAGCATATAATGATAAATAAATCTAAGCTTCTGCCTATTGGTTCCAGCATAACTTAAAAAATGAGTGGTAAAACTTCCATCCGCTTGTTTAATCTTAACTCGCCCTCCACCTTCGATATGAAAAAGATAGAGATCAAAAAGACTTTGCTTCACATAAAAAAGCTCATACCCGTGGCCTGTGAGTTTTTTATCAAAATCAATTTCCTCTCGAGTTAATGTTCTTAAGTGATCTTCACTTGGAAGAGAATAGACCGGGTTTTTATAAACGCTATCCTGAGTCAGACTTGCCTCAAGATCAGGGCTATAATAGGCAGTGAAAAAAGTACTCTTCTCTTCTGGGCGATAGACATCAAATTTATTTGTAACACTTCGATTAAAATACTCCTGACAGATTTCACGAGCAGTTGTGTAAATAGTTTCAAGCTCTGCGAGTATTTTTAGACAACTCTTATATTCGGCCATGAGATTTTTAAATTCAACCAGACTATCACGCATATCCTGTTTTTTATAAACTCTCTCACCAAATTGAATATCAGCATTAAGATTAATGCGAGAGAAATACTTAAGCTGCCTGTCTATTGCTCGTTCCATTAAATTAAAATCAATGTCATCACTAAAAACAGGGGGATTAAATTCACTTACAGTGGGAGTCTTAATGAGGGCAAAGGCCTGGGAACATAATAAAACTATTAAGAGATAGCGCATTTTTTCTTCCTTGAAAAATGTATCTATAACAACAATTTTAACACGGAAAATGTTTGAAGCTGTGAAGCATGTAAGAAAGTTTAAGGGATATACTCAAAGCGTGAGAAAAATTGCATAACATTATAGTTATAATCGGTGAAATCTCCGCTGACAAAGACTTCATCAGAGCCATCTCGGGCCATCATAACGGAGTGAATTGTTGCAGAATAACTACGTGCTCCAGGATAAAACTGAGGTTTTAAAACTCCGTTAGGCTGGATACGAGCAAATCCTTTTATAGGGTCGACATTAGCATTATAGTTAGTGAAATCACCTGCTACGTAAAGATCATTGGAACCATCAGAAGTCAGTCTCACTTGTCTGACGATGGCATCAAAACCAACGCCTGGAGTGAAGCCCGTATCAATTGAGCCATCAGCGTTGAGTTTCAAGATTCTATTTACGTTATCAGCGCCCGCATTAAAACTCGTGGCCCCATTATAAGAGGTGAAATCCCCCCCAACATAGATGTCACCATTGTTATCTCCCGTACTATCAATACTAGTGACAATACCATTAAAGCCTGCTGCTAAATTTGTATCAAAAGTCGCGTCTCGCGCTCCATTAGTATCAAGTCTCACTATTTTCCCAGTGGCCACAGAATTAAGATTATTAAAATCTCCTCCTACATACACATGTTGAGTTCCATCATCGGCGACTTCTATTTCACTGACATTACCGTCAAAGCCCGTGCCGGGTAACGACCATCCACCTGGAACGCCTCCAGCATTATTTAGCTTAATGAAATGCTGTGAGGTATTACCATCAAAATCAGTAAAAGCACCGGCCACATAAATATGAACTCCATCAGTTGCGCTTTCAACTCTAAATGGAGGTGCATCAAAGCCTGTTGCTGCCGCTGCATTGAAAGTTGTATCAGAATCTACTGTTCCATTTGAATTAAGTCGTATAATACCAACGGCTGGAACAGCACCTGAGTTGAATGTGGTAAAGTCACCCACAACATAAATATCATTAGGATCATCTGGAGCTAAAACAATATCGTAAGCGTTCCCATTATCAGGACCCACTCCCACGTTAAACGTAGTATCGACACTTCCATTAGAGTTAAATCTCGCTATCTTATTAGCAGGGAAACCACCATAGGCCCCAAAGGCCCCACCGTAGAGAACTCCCGTACCAGCATCAACGGCTGAGTTACAAGTGGCCCCAAAGCCTTCTCCAATTAAATATGATCCATCCACACTATTGTCGGCCTTACCTACTTTGACGATTCGATTATTTCCACTACCCGCAAAATCAGTAAATGTTCCACAGATAAAGAGGTTGCTACCACTTAAGGCAATACTGCGAACGGCCCCATTATAAGCTCCTGTTCCATTATCAAATGAGCCATCTTTAGCTCCATTTTGATTAAGCTTAATCACCTTATTATTACTTGCTGTCGCTGCAAAATTCGTAAAATCTCCACCAACATAAATAGCATTCACATCACTTGGGTCTGTTTCAAGAGCATAAACATTATTGTCAAAGCCCACCCCAATATTAAACAGCCCAACCTTGCTGCCAGTTTGATCAAGCTTAACTAATTTTCCCTCTGCTACATTTTGATAGTTGGCGTACTGGCCACCTACATAGATATCAAAACTACCATCCAGTGTGGGTTCAATAACATGAACATTATTATCAAAGCCAATATTTCCATTGAAATTCACACCAACAGTGGCAGCAGCGTCACCTAAATTAAATGTCCAGTCTATAGTCCCATCAGAGTTTAGACGAACAAGATGGTTCACAGTAACACCATTATAGGTTGTGAAATCCCCAGCAACATAAAGATCACCAGTACCATCTGGAGCGAGAATCATATCTCTTACAGTCCCATCAAAACCTGTTCCTGGATTAAAACCTGTATCAAGTGTTCCATTAGCATTAAGCCTTGCAATTCGACTTCTTCCAGTTGCATTATAATTAGCAAATTCTCCACCGATATAAATTTTGCTACTACCATCAGTTAAAGGAAGAACGGTTGTCACATAATTATCCAACATCCCTCTGGTATCAAAACTTAAATCAAGAGAGCCTTTATTATTTACCTTCGCAAGATAGGCCGTATTAATTCCATTAAAGGTAGAGAAATTCCCTCCCATATAATAGCTAGTACTATCATCTGGGTCTAAGGCAATATCTTTCACATCAATCCCATCAAAACCAATTCCAGGGTTGAAGCTCGTTATCATTGCACCATTTGAAGGATCAATCAAAACCGCTTTTGGAGCAAAGGCAGAGAAGCGGGCAGAAAAGTTTCCAACGGCATAGAACTGACCACTAACTAGCGGTAGTGTTTTTCTAACCGCTGCATTTAATTGAGGCTCTGTCCAACCAGAAATCTCTTTAAACTTAATCTCCTTATCAGTCGTCATACTGATAGTAAGACCATTACTCACATAATTAAGATTCACTGAGCATACCCTAAAAGAATACTGACTATTTGGCAGTAGACCCGTAAACGTATATGAGGTCGATGCATAATTACTTAAATTAGGAGATGAACAATCCGCAGGAGCAGTCCCGCCTACTGCAAGGGAGATATGATAACTTTGAGTACTTCCGCCACCATTACCCCATTGAATATATAATTGAGAGTCATCAATCACATAACCCACTAGATTAATAATTTCATTAGGTGGTGCAGGTACAAAATAATTGGTTGCGTTCCCTAACGAGCCAGGTGTACCTGGGGCCGGTAAGTTTAGGCTGACAACTTTTCCGGAGGCCGTGTCTGTAACTGTGGCCCCATTATAAAGGAGAGAATCAAAGCTTAAGAAATCTAAGTCATCTGCATAGAAGCCAGGTGCCACCACATGAGTACAGCGAAGAGCATTGGGTGCTTGATAAACGCATGAAGCAAGCCCCCCACCTTTAAGCATCAACTGTAATGGCCCACCTACAACTGTAATATCATTTTCAAAGATAATATCAAAAGTAATAGAATCCCCATGATAGAAAGTTCCCGAAGGAGTAATGGTTGCAATACTCACTGGAGAAGTTATGTCCAGTGAATGAATATAGACAGCTCCTTGATCGGCCACTGTTGATGAGTCACGAATGGCCGTTGAAATAAACTGCTCTTTATAAATATAAACATTGCCACCAAATTGCCTGTTATTTCCATTATCACGTGGAATGACTTTATCTCTTTCATACCAAGTGGAACCATTATCTCTGAAAACATAAACTGCTCCACTGGCCGTACCTGATGCGTTGGTATCAGTTGAAGCTCCGATAATTGCAATATCACCATATAAACTCACTGACACACCAAAGCCCTCTGAAGCTGAACCACTGGCAGATTGCACGCTTTGAACAAAGACCCAGTTTGTTCCATTATATGTATAGAAGTGAACGGCGCCCTTACCACCATTATCAGCGTAAGCTCCATAGGCCATTCTTTCTCCACTTAGGGAGAGACCGTAACCCGAACCACCAGATGAACTAGGTGTAAATTTATGCTTCTGAGTCCATACGCCACTGGCCAGTTCAAAAACGTAGAACGCTCCGGCGTTCGCACCAGCGGCATCATCTGACACAGCAGAAGCTGCTAAGAAGTTTCCATAGATATCAACTCTCGTTCCGAATAAATCTCCCACATCAGCATCAAGAGT
>CAYGUN010000143.1:0-7246 GCA_964353025.1 uncultured Bacteriovoracaceae bacterium | reverse complement strand
GAGTTTTTCTAATGCCAGGATTCGACCTGAATTGAGAAAGCGGCTCCAGTTGCTATAATCGTTTGGATATGGGTGAGAATTTGCCAATGAAATGAGATCTTTTAAAACATGATATTGATTTAATTCAGAGTCCAATTGCCCTAAAGCCGATTCTTTTGAGTAAAGGTATGCAAAGTTTGAATGTTTATTAATTGAAAAACCTTTAAGTTTCTCTCTATATTCAAGGCTTTTCCTTGAATATAAAACTTGAATGGCCTGTTCTCTTTGTTCTGGTAATAAGTATTGAACCTTATCATCAAGCATTATAATTTGTTTAGGTACAGGTCTTAAGCCTTTTTCAAATTCTCCTAATACTGAAAAGTTGCTATTTTTCAGTTCTTCCGAATAGTATTTTGAACGGGGGTGTATTATTAAGCTCAAATCTTTAAAGTTTTCGCCAGCTTTAAAATGTTCTGGCTCCATTAGCGAATAGTATTTAGTAATCGCTTCTTTTCCAAAAACAACATAAGAACTATCAAAAAGACTTTGATTATTAACTTTAACGGATTTCAAAATTTCATTTAATCTTGCTTGGTGGCTAAAGGATAAAAAAGAGAAAGTTATTTTATTTTGTATTAAAAATTCAAAAAAATCAGTGATGCCTGAACGAATAAAATACGTTCTCTTTTGATAGCTATTTTCTTCTGGATAGAAGGCCTTGATAGTAATGGGCTTAAGCACTGGTATCTCTAGACCATTCACGTATTTATATTCTTGATTTCTTTGGATAACAGTTTCATCAACGTCAAAGACAATGTGACTTACATCGGAGGCGATGGCCCCGTAGGGTAAAAGGAATAATAACAAATATTTAAGCAGCATAGGAAGGTAGTAAATCAAAGCAGATGCGGCGAGTCAACGAGGCGTGTATTTATTTTACTTAGACAAATCTGTAAAAAAAGTAAATAATTTTAGATAGTTGCAGAATATCTTAATGCTGGTGCCCAGGACGAGACTTGAACTCGTACAGCTTTAAAGGCCGCAGGATTTTAAATCCTGTGTGTCTACCAATTCCACCACCCGGGCACTACAATTAAGTATGAACGATAATGAACTAAGACATAAGGAACTGTCAATTAAAACGCCAATATCGATTTTTGTTTTCATGCTTTTTTTGCAATGCATACTCGTATCGTGCTCTAGTTTTGGTCTTATATTTGATGAGAATTATGAGGAGATAAAGAAAGGTAGAGAGAAGAGTAATATCAAGGCGACCTGGTATGAGGATGCTCCTAAGAGATACAAGGCAATTGATACTAAGACAGATACTGATGTTCATTATTTCTTTGATCCATCTCCAGACATAAATCAATCAAACTCCACCTTAAATTTTATTGCAGTTACACCTGAAGATAGTAAAGTACGTTTTGGATTTGATACTCTATCTGGAAAGGTTTATGCAGAAAAAAGATTTTGCACTCAAAAAGATATTTTTAATAAATATTCAAGTTCATTATCAACTCCACCTTTTACAATGGGAGTTGTTCCAAGGCTGTTGGATCAAATTGGAGAGCCCCAGAATATTATCGTTTTTGGTAACAAAGACTATTATCAAAAAAGATATTTTGTTAACTATGATAAGGTAAGAGTTGTTGGAGGGGTTATAGAAAAAAAATGCCTCCATGGAATATGTGCTAAGCATAAAGACTGGATTAGCCATTTAGTGCTGGTTGCAGTTGACCCAAGAGATTCAAGTTTTGTGAACACATACGATTTGACAGCATTGAAAGAACAAATCGATTGGAAACACGTTGAAGCCTTCTTAGTAAATGGAAGGGGAGTAAACAACCAAGCGGGAAAAGTATCACCTGGTTTTAAACTCAGCGGTGAAGTTAGAGCAGATCAGGCCATACTTTTCGTTCGTTCACATGGACATTTATTTAATGACCAAGAAATGACTAAAATGAAAATGAGTTGTTATAAATTATATGACTTTGTTTGGGATAATATTGGTCAAACAAATATGAAGAAAAATTTTATCCCTCAGTTTAAACTTTTTGGAAAAAAATTCTTTAACAAGTATCAAACATGTATGGATTTCGTTAGATACTCAAGTATTAATGATGACTATCAAAGACACTGGTTTATGACTTATTTTACAGCATTTATGAAGCTCTACAAAATTGGTAATTACTATAATTGTGCGAATAACGGTTGGTGGAATAATCCTATTAATAAAAAAAATGAAAGAATTTATAACTTGCAAGAAGAGTTAGTTGGATGTGGCCCTTTTCGTTTGGATGGAGGCTTTAAAAGGCTAAGTCAATATATGAGTGATTTACAAAAATTTAATAAAGAATATATTCGCTATGTCACTTATGATGATCTTTCTTTTGGTACTCATGATAAAATTTACTCTTTTGTATCTGTGCCCGGGAAAAAACTGAATTGTTCACACTCTGATTCAGAGTACAATATTTCTTATCAGATTTTTCCAAAAGATGTTCATTGGGATTATCTTCCTCAGTCAATGAAGTTTTATAATAAAAATAAGGATCAATTTGAAAGAGCAAGCAAGACCAAATGAGCTGAGCACTGTATTCAAGCTCATGTTTCCATTATTTGAAAGACAGTTAAGACCTTATCTTTATGGAGAAGGAGCTGCAACTGCAGAAATAAAAACTATTTTTGGACCTAAGTTTGATTTTACTCCTTACGATATTAAAGTTTTACAATCAAAACCACAGGAAGCAGATATTTTTGTTATTTGTGGCACTGTTACATACAAAATATTGCCCTATATGCTTGAGGCCTACAAACAAATGGCACGCCCATGTTGGGTTTTATGGTTAGGTGGGGTTGAACTTGGCCAGTCTGAAATTCAATCTTACTCAGTGGTTAAAGATCTAACTAAATATTTAGACATAGATGTTTACGTGCCGGGTAACCCTCCTACTCCGGAACAGATTATGGATGGTTTTTTACAAATAAGGGATATCATCAAGTATGGAAAATAGAGTTCAAGGCCTATTGGTTAAAAAATTTGGGGCCAGTAAGTATCATCCAGAGCATGGCCATCATGTTCTTAATATAGATATCAATGAACTTCCTCAAACCGCTTTGTACATAAAGGATGAACTCGATTTTATTTTACTCTTAGATATATGCGCCGTTGATAATCTCAAGAGACAGAAAATCTCAACTAAGAGATTTGAACTCATTTATCATTTTTTAAATATGGAATCCCACGATAGGCTGCGTTTGAAAATTGATGCAGAAGATGATGAATGGATTCCTTCAATTAAAAAACAGTGGAGCAATGCTGCTTGGTATGAAAGAGAAATTGTCGATTTAATGGGACTAAAGTTTTCAGACTCTAGTTATCAAAACTTATTATTACCAGAGGTTTCTAAATATTTTCCATTAAGAAAAGACTTCAATGATGAACTAAATGAAGAGGAGTTCTTGAATAACTACTATCATTATCTAGATAAAGATTACGATAGTACTCATTGTATGGAGCAATGGATTGAGAATAACTCCATGATTAGTGGAAATGCAAGATTTCGCTTTTGGCTTGAAAACAACAAGATTAAAAGGGCCAAGGTTGATATTGGTTACCATCATAGAGGCATTGAAAAGCTGTTTGAACAACATTACTTTGAACAAGGAACCTTACTTACAAATCACCTTAATTACTATTCTTCTGCTATGAATAACTTGGGGTGGTGTAAGGCCGTAGAAGAATTTTTAAATATTGAAATTACAGATAGGGCCAAATGCTTAAGAATGATCTTTTCAGAGTTAGCAAGAGTCGTGGAGCATTTAAACTCTCTTGGTTGTATGGGGACAACTCTTAAAGTACTTCCTTTTGAAAAATACTTAATAGAGCAGCGTGAAAAAATCTATACGTTATTTGAGAGGGTAACAGGAGCTCGCTTTGATTTATCCATTTCTCGTATTGGAGGAATGACCTACGATTTACCTAACGGTTGGATTTCTGATTGCATAAATGTTATTCGTTCGGTTCAAGATGCTATTGAACGATATAGTAAAATTCTCATTCAATCAGATGCCTGGATGAGTAAATGTCGTATTGGTCAAACCACTGCTTATGAGGCCATTGAAAATGGTTTTACTGGACCAAACCTTAGGGCCGCGGGAGTTAACTACGATATACGAAAATCATCTCCATATTATTTTTATGATCAAGTCGATTTTGATGTGGTGGTAGGTACATCGGGAGATTGTTATGACCGATTTTTGATTAGACTAGAGGAGATAAAGCAATCATTAAGAATTATCTCTCAAGTTTTAGATAATATACCTCCTGGGGAAATTAGAATATTTAGCAAAGAGTTACATGGCGAAAAAACGGCAGATATAAATCAATTCTGTAAGTTATTAGCTGAGCCAATCAAGGTAAGTGCTGGAGATATTTATTCATCAACCGAAGTTGCAAATGGAGAACTTGGATTTTATATCTCGACAGAGGATTCAACAACCCCTTATAGGGTAAAGATTAGAACACCAGGTTTTAGTTTACTACAAAGTTATGAAACTTTAGTTTTGGATAAAAGCTTGCTTGAAGCCAGGGCTATTCTTTCTTCTTTAAATATAGTAATGAGCGAAATTGATAGGTAACAAATGATTTTAGATAGACGTCTTTACAAAAGTTTAAATTTTATTCAAAAATCGATTAGGTTTTCTCGCTACGTATTCCACAATTCGGTGCGTATGTTTTTTAATGTTGAAAGAAAGAAGGCCATTGACTATCCAATTGAAAAACTATCTTACTCCCCTCGCTATAGGCATGGAATCAAATCCTTTCGTTGTCCTAAATGTGATAAACCGGGGGTAAAAGTTGAACTTATCTATCAAGGGAATACTTTGAAAAAAAGTTTCATTGGTGAATGTCTTAGCTGTTTTTATTATTGGCCAATAGAAAAAGATTAAGAGTTTAAAAAAAGCTCTCTGCTTTTATTCAAATTACATTTTTTTATAATTTTAAGAAATTCATCTCGAGGTATTTCAATACCTCCCATAGATTTCACAACAGGAGTAACCATTTGAGTATCAAGTATTTTGATACCTTTTTGGTGCAATAGTGAAACGAGTTGTATCAGACAAATCTTAGAAGCGTTATCTTCTTTGTGAAACATGGATTCACCTGAAAAAAGTTCTCCAATACATATACCATAGACTCCTCCAACGAGAGAATCGTCGAGGTAGGCCTCTACGGAGTAAGCAAATTTATTTTGAAACATATTCTTATAAGCATCTAGAACTTCTTGAGTAATCCAAGTTGAGGCTTGATCTTTTCTCGGTATTTTTGCACATTCAGTTATAACAGCTTCAAAGTTGTTATTAAATTTTATTTCATATGGATTTTTATTTAAAAACTTTTGCATTGTGCGCGAGATGCGAAGTTTATCACAAAAAATAACTCCACGAGGATTAGGAGAGAACCAAGTGAGTGGAAGCTCCTTACTGACAGGCCAAGGGAAAATTCCTTCAGAGTAGGCAAGGAGTAAGGACTCAATTTCGAGATCGCCTCCTATGGCCAGTAGTCCTGATTCATCAGCACTTGAGACAGGTGGGAAATCAACTATGGCCATGAAAGGTCTCTTCAAAAAATTGAGCAATGGTGGAGGCCACCATAAGAGTTGATTCGGGCTCTACGCTAAATTTAGGTTCATGAGTTTTTAGAAATGGGGCCACTTCAACAATATCAGCGCTGGTTATTTTAAATTCCGAACGCAGCATTTTTAAGATACCAAGAGCGTGATGAGGCTCTATTCCATTTGGCTCAGGAGTCCCGGTCGCACTTACATACTCATTATCTATAACATCAATGTCAAAGCTGACATAAAGTTCATCAATTTTTTTCTTTTTCAAATCTTGAATAATGGCCCTTGATATTTGTTCTATTCCATTTTGTTTAATCTCATCAGACCAATATTGATGGACACCTGTTTTGTTTTCCCAGTATTTTTTATCATACCCACTTGATCGTATTCCAATTTGATAAACATCAGATGGATGGTTGAGAGATTTTAAGATGTGATAGGTCCAAGAACCAAAACATAAATCAATACCCAGTCTTTTATCTAAGAGATCTGTATGGGCATCAAAATGAATAATGGCCACTTTCTTACCATTTTTTCTTTTTGCTTTAATCCACTCATTCACCAGAGGAAAACTCACTGAATGATCTCCTCCTAATGCTAATAAAGGAGTTTCTTTAAATAAAGAATGGAAGTTTTTACAAAATCGTTCGAGGATGCTCAATGGTGAAACAGGTAAATCCAGACCATCATATAAAGCATTTTGGCAGCTGCTAATAGTTGTACTATTTAAATACTTATCATGCAGCAAGTGGGGGATAACTCGAACATCACCAAGATCAAATAAGGGTGAGTGAGTTGATTGGTAGAATTCTTTTCTGACAAATAAAGGACCCCAGTTGGCCCCTCTTAGAATTCCTCCGCCGCAATCAGAAGGCACACCTAGAAGAGCTGGTGTTGGATTATTAAAAAAATGCTCAACGCTTTGAAGCCAGGATTCATAAACGACTTCGGCTTCTTTTGAGCCGTAGAGAGTTTCATGTAAGTTCGATTTTTTATCGGCAGCAGTATTTACCGTGTAAACACCGTTTCCAGCAGGGCATAAATAATTAAATATCTCTTCTTTAAAATTCATCAAATTAATGTCTGGTCGATTATTTTGTTTTTCAAAATACTGCTCTGGTATATTTTATCGAAGTTTTTGCTTTCTAAAAAGTTTTTTAGAACTTCTTTCTCAAAATCTAAGATTTTATCTTCCAGAGAGGCCGAGCAGCCTGCAATATGAGAAGTTTTGACTAAATTTTTTAAATGGCCTAAGTGATTTTCTTCAAAAGGCTCTTTTTCAAATACGTCGAGATAGGCATAGGACTTTGGGTTGTGGGTGAGAAATTTCACTAAATCCTCTTCTACAATCAAAGGACCTCGGGCCGCATTAATAATAAGTGCATCGTGAGAGAGTTTTTCAAAGAAAGTCGAATTAATAAAACCTTCATTATCTTTATTAAGGCCACAAGCTAAAATAAGAATATCAATTTTATTTAAAACTTTTGATTCACTTAAATCTTTTGCATAAGGATCGTAGATAGCAAGTTTTTTGCAATTAAGAGCTTTAAGACAAGCGCTTACTTTTTGTCCAATATTTCCATAACCAATAACTTGAATTCTCTTTTCATTTACAAGAGGTCGCACCCAGCGTCTAG